>CAVKHV010000132.1:0-2072 GCA_963656085.1 Agathobacter sp. | reverse complement strand
TCCCATTTTCAACACTTATGAGATAAAAAAAGCCGAGATTTCCTTATAAATCAAGGAAATTTCGGCTTCCGCTATGGTGTGAAAATGTTGTATATTAGTACTATTTCAAAAATTTTTTTATCATACTATTTAATTCTTTTGGACGATAGTGTTTCCTGTCTAACGGCAGCATTGTTAACTGTGTCAATGCGTCAAGTGCTCTGCTTCCATCATACAAAGCCATATATTCGAGATCATGGATGTTGGCTACATTCATATTTTTCAGGGTTGTTATCAAAGCATCGGTTGTGACATGTGTATCCTGCTCATCCAGTTTCTTTTCTATTAAACGGTAAACAAGGAGTGCTGTATAACAGATTAGAAAATGTGCTTTGATCCGTTCAGGCAGTCGATGATTGATTGGTCTGCCATCAAAATTCGTTTTCATGATCCTGAAACAATCTTCTATTTTATATCTGTTATGTGATACGGCAAGGATTTCTTTTGCCGGGTCAGCCAGATTGGTTGCTACTGCATAGTAGCCGTCATATTTTTCTTCCTCTGCAATCCTATCTTCGTCCAGTGTATATTCAACCACTGCTTTTTCGCCAGATTTTGTCTTTACAACTCTTTTCATAAAACGCCTTACATCATTCGGTCCTTTTTTTATCTCTTCCGGATCTTTTGAGTTCAATATATTTTTTGCACGCTCTATCTGTCGGTTACGAATTGCCCTCTGATATTCCATCATTTTTCTGGAAAAAGTGATAATGATACGCTGCTTCAAAAGACCAGTTGCTTTTCTCTTTACTGTTTTCCCGTTCTTTAAGGTGATTTCTTCATATAACCCGAGGTCTAGGGCTCTGTCTGCTTCAATAATCTTATAAGCATGATCATTATACAGTCCCAGGTTTATTTCTGCATGCCGGTCAAAATTTTTCATGGATTCAATGGTAGTCGGCGTATCATCAGAGAGAAGCCTATAATCATAATCGTTGAACACAGCCGCTTTCAGTGTGTCACTGAGTTTTTTGATGGACTGTGTGACGATGAAAGCTCTGCCTCCCATACTGTTAAATTTCCGGATGTTATAAGAACCAAGTCCGGCATCTGCACAATAAATGAATTTTGCCTGTGAAATCATCCTGGTAACTTCTTTTTCCAGAGGGATGGCAGTCAGCTGTTCGTTTGTGTTACCCGGATGGAGACACATGGTAATGGGGATTCCATCCCTGTCCATAAAAAGTCCCATTTCAACGATGGGATTCGGGCGGTGTTCCTTGCTCATCCCATACTGGCGCAAGCCTTTTAATACTTCGCCGGTTACTTCATCAACAATATCTTCATCAGGCTGTTCACATTCAAAATAAAAGTTAGAGCAGTCGTAGTAGAGAACAGAAGTGTCTCTTTTTACGATGGAATTGCTCTGTCTGTAAAGCCATGTCAGATAATCATCATGGTGTTCTTCCAGAAAATCCATAAAACGAAGGACATGCTGGTAATCAAAATCCGGTTTTTCGTAATAACTGTCAAGTTTGTGGCAGGTAGCAAATTTGGAGAGTGGATCTAATATCCTTGCGTAAGTCAAAAACCGAAGTATCGTGTAGGGATCAAAAGTTATCTTGCGGTTTTGACTTTTTTCAGCAAAAAATGTTTTCAGTTTTAATTCCCCCATGAATTTCTGGAGAAAAACATATCCGATATTCAGCAATTCACAGGAGGAAGCATCCGAAGAAGTATGCCTTACCCGTTCATTAAAATCGGCTGTGAGAGTATATTCCACTCTGCCGGAACGGTATTCCTCGTTCATCTTTCGAATCTCTTCCTTGACGTAGGACAGAGGGTCGTCCGTGATTTTTAGAAGTTCTGAATGTCTGCCAAATTTTTTGACATTTCTTGTTGTAGTTTTTTTACCATTGCGTAATCCCTGCTGCGCATAGTAGATAGGATCTTTGCTGTTTTTGTTGTAAAAGAGTTTCATGGTCTCACTCCGTGGAATAGTTATATATGCAAGTATACAACAAATACAACATAATGTCAAGAAGAATTTGACAAAAAAATACCGCATTTCTGCGGTCTGTAAGCATTTTTTT
>CAVKHV010000131.1:0-2457 GCA_963656085.1 Agathobacter sp. | reverse complement strand
GAATTATTATTTTGTAATAACGCATATTTAATAAGTGGTAATAATATGTTAGTATCTCTAAAACTATATTTTTTAAAGTCCTCGTTCACAAAATCAGGGACATAATTTTCAATTTCTGTTAGATTCCTTATAGAAGTTGCACTTTGTATATTGGTGGAATTTATAGTTTCATCACTATAGTCATTATTTATTCTTTTAATCAGTATTAGTTGAATTCGGGGATTGATTTCTTTAATTGCTTTAAAATAAAAATAATTTAATAAATCATTAGATTTCAAATTTATATTGTATTCATTTAGAGTTTTAATATAAGAACTTTTGTTTGATAATCCTGAATGAAAATAATTATCTACTTTTTTTTGAAACTCTAAAGTTTGTTCTAATTCATAAATTTTGTTTAGTACATCAATGTCACAAGTTTCAGACCCAGAAATTATAATATGTATAAAAAAGGCTACTCTACAAGAGGTTTTAAATTTAAAAAATAAATATTTGAATAAGCAAATGTCGATGAATTGTTCATAGAATAATATATAGGGTTAGATAAAACTAAATCTGCACCTAATTTTAAAGCCTGTTCACTTCTTATAAATTTATTGAAAACACACAAATCTCCCCTTTGGCTAAATTCACTTGATAAAATTGTAATGATATAAGAGTCCTTATATAATTCTTTTATTTTATTATAATGATATAAGTGTCCGTTATGAAGAGGATTATATTCTGCTATTAAACCGATTTTTTTCATAGTATTTTTCCTTTACTATATTATATATAAAATGATTGACTTTAAAAAGTACAAAAATATAAAAAATTTTTCTTGACTCCTAAAACTGTTTGGTATATACTTAATAAGGCTTTAACAGAAGCAATCACTTAAAACTTTAAATCAAAAATAAAATTTAAAAATATTTAAAATTATGTTTGACATTAAGTTTGTTGAGTGATATACTAAATAAGCATGCTAAAGAAATTTAGCTTGTCAAATTAGGTCTTTGAAAACTGAACATATGACAATAAATATACGAAATTAAGTAACAAGTTAATTCTTTAAAGAATATAACTTAAATTGAGCAAAAAGGTGAATTTCACCAAAAATAATTTTTTGGAGAGTTCGATCCTGGCTCAGGATTAACGCTGGCGGCATGCCTAATACATGCAAGTCGAACGGTCTAGCTTGCTAGACAGTGGCGAACGGGTGAGTAACACGTAGGTAATCTACCCTAAGGACGAGGATAACTTCTGGAAACGGAAGGTAAAACTGGATAGTCTATAGGAGGGCATCCTCTTATAGTTAAAAGAGCAATCTACCTAAGGAAGAGCCTGCGGCGCATTAGCCAGTTGGCGGGGTAACGGCCCACCAAAGCGATGATGCGTAGCCGGACTGAGAGGTTGAACGGCCACATTGGGACTGAGACACGGCCCAGACTCCTACGGGAGGCAGCAGTAGGGAATTTTCGGCAATGGGCGGAAGCCTGACCGAGCAATGCCGCGTGAATGATGAAGTATTTCGGTATGTAAAATTCTTTTATTAGGGACGAAAAAACAAATTGACGGTACCTAATGAATAAGCTCCGGCTAACTACGTGCCAGCAGCCGCGGTAATACGTAGGGAGCGAGCGTTATCCGGATTTATTGGGCGTAAAGGGTGCGTAGGCGGTTTGATAAGTTCATGGTGAAAATGCGGGGCTCAACCCCGTATGGCTATGGATACTGTCTGACTAGAGTGTGGTAGAGGTGAGTGGAACTCCATGTGTAGCGGTAAAATGCGTAAATATATGGAAGAACACCAGTGGCGAAAGCGGCTCACCAGGCCAATACTGACGCTGAGGCACGAAAGCGTGGGGAGCAAACAGGATCAGATACCCTGGTAGTCCACGCCCTAAACGATGAGTACTAAGTGTTGGGGTTACCCAGTGCTGCAGTTAACGCAATAAGTACTCCGCCTGAGTAGTACGTACGCAAGTATGAAACTTAAAGGAATTGACGGGAGCCCGCACAAGCGGTGGAGCATGTTGTTTAATTCGTCGATACACGAAAAACCTTACCAGGTCTTGACATCCCTTGCAAAGCTATAGAGATATAGTGGAGGTTATCAGGGTGACAGGTGGTGCATGGTTGTCGTCAGCTCGTGTCGTGAGATGTTGGGTTAAGTCCCGCAACGAGCGCAACCCTTATTGCTAGTTACCATCATTAAGTTGGGGACTCTAGCGAGACTGCCATGGATAACATGGAGGAAGGTGGGGATGACGTCAAATCATCATGCCCTTTATGACCTGGGCTACAAACGTGCTACAATGGTAACGAACAAAGAGTCGCGAGCCTGTGAAGGTAAGCTAACCTCGTAAAAGTTATCTCAGTTCGGATTGAAGTCTGCAACTCGACTTCATGAAGTTGGAATCGCTAGTAATCGCGGATCAGCATGCCGCGGTGAATACGTTCCCGGGCTTTGTACAC
>CAVKHV010000130.1:0-12205 GCA_963656085.1 Agathobacter sp. | reverse complement strand
GAGCTGGTCATCTAGCTCTAATCGTAAAATATGTTTGTCTTAGCACGACACCACCTCGAACATAGGTCGGTTGCAACTTGCCGGGGAATCGTGCGCCTCTTTTAAAATTATCAAAGCTAATTTGCTTTTTAATCACCTCAGGTGCGCCAGCGAGTTTTATTTCAATTTCTTGTCCAACCTCACCAATATAAGCTTTTTGTCCAATGTATAGCGCTCTTTTGTATCTCCGTTCAAGTTTCCAAGCACCAAGCAGTTCGTCATCAACCTTAATTCCTTTTGCCTCGCATTTTAGATGAACGGAGTCAGTATCGCAATAAACAAAATCATTTGCGTTTTCTTCGATTGCTTTTATAAGCTTGCGTCTTGCGTATGCTGTTATAAAACACGCAACGGGTGTGTATACTGGGCTAATTTCTTTGACTTCTGGTGCCACCTCGAACACGATAGCGTCGTGCTTTAGCGTAGGAATTTTATTTGTTCTGTGCGGGTTCGTTGCGAATTTTCCATACAATTCAACCAATAAACTTTTGCAAATTTGTTTGATTGCGCCAACACTTTTGCATTTTCTTTTATAAATCGGGTCAATATATTTTTTGAACATATTTCTCGACCCAAAAAAAGAATATCCGTCAACATATTTAATATCAAAAACCTCATAATTCTCAAATAATAACTCTAAGTCAACATTTGTCAACCATAATTCCAACATCTCGTCGCCTGTTGTCCTTATAAAACTTTTTTTGATATCACTGCACAAACTTTTGTTTAAAATTGTCGGCATTTTGCCCGTTTTTAGCTTAAATCTCGCCCAAACGTGTTGAACAAAAAGCTTCCTTTTTTTATCACAAAATTTGCCTTCAAATTTTAGCGGTTCACCAAACGGCAAAACCTCCTCGCTCATAACACTTGCGTACATACTGTTTACGTCATAAACCCGAACGTCCTCAACCTCTATACTTTTAAAATCTTCGCTCAGATAACAAATCCCACCTGTGTATGCTTTTCGAATCTCATCATCAACCTCAATGTTCAATACAGGGAATAATGTATAAAAGTGTTTGCCCGCCCACTTTTTATAAAGCGCTAAAGCGTCTGCGCTGATTGTCATTTTGTCTAATCCCTCTAAATACAAAAAGCTCAGCGCTCTTGCCACAATCTCAGTATCATTTTGACAATATTTTGTCTCTTGTTCTGTTGCGATATAGTTCCAGTCTCTAAAACTTTCATAATCAATAACACCCTTAGTCATTCCCAAATCAAAACTCTGAGCGATTTTGTCAACGCTCATTCTAATTTTTTTTAAACTGTCCCAGAAATCAATAATAATTTTCTTTTTGTTTTTACAGTTCAAGCAAACCCGAATCGAGAAAAACTCGCCCGCTCCAGACACGAGAGCGCTGAACTGTCCTTTTTCTAGTTCTTTCTCCTCACAAAATTCATATCCGTTTTTTAACAGCCAGTCAATCAGAAAAGAGCCGTCAAACTTCAAATTATGCATCCAAACTATGCACGACCCAATTTTTTCAAATTCTTTCAAAAAATTCTCAACTGTCCGCCCACTTTTGTGAGAAAAATCTTTCAAGTCGCAAATATCCCACAACCACACGAACGTATAATTCTGTACAATATTCCGCTTATTGTTCGCTGTTTCAAAATCAGCGACAAATATTCTAGTCTTTTTTGCCATTTTTGTTTACCACCAAAATTATTTACCACGTAATTCTTGATTCAATTGTGCCTAACTCAATATCAGCCAATTCCGAATAGTCAAGTGCTCCATTTTCTGAATCATATGCAATTTTTTCCAAATCAGGATTTTCTTCAATCCACGTAAAAAACTGTTCATCGTTCAATTCACCCAAGCGCTCACGAATTCTGCTCGTCGCTCGTCCGCCAAAAATGAATTTGATATTCCGATTGAACCTATTTCGAATATCTTTGTTGGTAGTAACTCGATATCCTCGTTCTAGCACTGACCGAAATTTTTTTATTCCAACTCTAAAAGCGTGCGTGCTCATCCCTTTTATGCTTGTGCTAAACTTTGGAGCATACAACGCTCTACCACTTCTGCGCATTCGACTTGTTTTTCGATTTGCTCTGCGCACGTTTTCGTACCACTCTCGAAACTCTTTTTTTGACAAATTTGTGCTTTTTTTTACTTCAGCCCACTGTTTATCAAACAGTGTTTTTTTTCTCTTCTTTTTTGCCTGTCTTTTGTTAGCCACTTTTTACCACCTTTTATTTTTTAGTTTTTATAAATAAAGTGTATCAAATTGATACACTTTTGTCAAATAAATTCAACCTAAAACGGCAAATCCTCGACATTCTCTTTAAATCCGTCATAAATGTCGAACCCGACACACTCTCCACGTATCCAATATTCATTAAACATAGAGCTTTTGTCTCGATTGATGTTCTTTTTGAGCACGCTCAAACTAAAATACCCCTCTTCTTTTGGATAGTTGGACGCATCTTTTGTAAACTTGAATTTACATTTTTTGCCACGATTGTCTGCGCCTGAGTATGCAAGAAAATCGTATTTCCGTCCGTCCTTTTCTCCTGTAATTCTCTTAACTTGAATTGCGATTGTATAGAATTCATCTACTTTTTTGTCGTCAGCCATTTTCTGACCCTCCGTAAATTTATTTACCAGCATTGCTGGTAGTGGCAGAGAGTTTTTGAAGATGCTCTCGTAAACTTTTATTCATAACCCAAACAGTCAGGTTCGCTTTATCAAAATCAATCAAATAATTAATCAAACAAAAAGAGCGCCGTTCCGTCAAAAACAGCGCTCATAGTAGTTTTTTTCTCAACGTGCTCGTACGAGCACAGTGGGATACCAGCCCACGACAGCGTGGTGGTGGCGAGTTTTGACGGGAACTCTATAAAACAAACAAAAATGCCGTAGCAAATAGGTGCGTTCTTTCTATTTGTACAGTTTTATTATATCACACAAAAATCATATTGTCAACAAAAAATCACACTTTTTTTAAAAAATCTAAAAATATTTTTTTGCTATATGCTGAATCAAATTTCACTAGCCCGGCGCTCGCTCTTTTTGTTAAACTTTCATATATGTTTTTTGGCACCAGCGTGCATCTTGTATCGACATTCTCGATATTGCTCGTGAACCGTAAATTCAAGTATGCATCTGTATTATAATCTCGCACAGTGTACAATATTCCCTCGTTGTCATAATACAAACGTGTTGAACCTGTATCCGTTACTAAAATGCAAAACATTTTTGTTTTTGGCGGGCGCTTATCATAGAATTGATTTTCATCATCAGCAAACTTGTTGTGAAATAAATTTGCCTCAAACTCTGTACCTTTTATCAATCGTCCCAAAACGCTCTCGTCTCTCGCTTTGTTAAATTCAGGATGATTGTCGCAATAATGCAGACAGACGTCTTTTTCTCTATTGACGTATATCCCATAACCGAGTATTTTTATATCCAAGAAATTCAAAAACGGGTCACCTCGATTCAGTGCGTTTGCTAACATTATAATCTTCACATTTTTTCGAATACTCGCTATCGTAAAAAGAGAATTAACAATTTCCCAACTACGATTGCCCCGCTGAGCTTTTCCCCTTTCAGCAATAAATTCGTCATACACGATTGTCTCAATCTCTTCAAAATCGTTACCCTTATAATTCTGGAACGTTGACGACGGCATCAAATACCCAATCGTGCGCCCAAAACCTTGAATCGTTTCTCCAAATATTTTTCCGTTAAGATTTTGGAATTTCATTTTTTTACAATCTGAGAAGAATTTTGCTCCGTTGTTCATAGCGAGCTTTTCTCTCGCTTTGTCATTATCTCTGAGCCAAGCGAATTTCGCTGTTTCTTTTTTTGCACATTTTTTTAAAACTTCTTTTTTTGCCGAAAATGTTTTACCGATTCGCCGTGCTCCAATCCAGATGACAATTTTGCATCCAAACGAGTTTGACGGACGGGGGTCAAAATACTTGACTCCGTCTTTTGAATTTGCAAAACTGTACGGAATAAATTTCCACATATTTCACCTCATAAAATGGTATGGCGGAACAGGGCAAGCGTTAAGTCTTTCCCAAGCCCGCCTCGTGTCAGCCTGCTTGTCGCCGGTGGATATCTGCTCACGAAACTACTTGCTGAATCTGTCCTCGCACAATGGTCGGGGGCTTTTAGAGATACCCCCTTGAACTCTTAACCTTTTAGAGAATTCAACTCAGTTCGCCAGTCTTTTCTTTGTTCCAAAATTGTTTGATATCTTGCATACTCGCCGTCAAACGCAGAGCTTCCTGAGTATCTTAACTCAGCGAGCTTGATTGATACATAGTCAGTATCTTTTAATTTCTGTTCAAGTTCCTCAATTCTGAATTGTTTTTTCTCCTCATCAGTTAAAGTGACTTCACTAATTATAAACCTGCGCCCTTCGGAGTCTGGCTCCAGCTCTTTAATTTCCAAGCCATTCTCGTTGCAGAATTGCGCTTTGTTTGGATAGTCATCATCCAACCTAAACATTAAACCTACATAATAATCCATTTTTTTATCTCCTTACGAAACTGTTTCAGTGGTATATCCAATAGCGAATAAAAAGCCAGAACTCCCATAGCAGCGCCACGCTCCAGAAGTCCCAGAACTCGGGACAAAACCATTTGCGTATCCTGCATTTGTCGTGTTGTTTGACGATATTTGTACAACATAAGACGATGCAGTATCATACGGAATTACAAACGTGTAGGTGCCTGTCGTTGACGATAGTCTTCCCCAATTAATGACGAGATATGTTGCTATAGTTGACCCTGATGTTTGCTTTGTTACCCCTACGAGAAGCTTTATTGCGTTCGCCCCTGAGCCCGCCGTATAAACTCTTACAATTTTGGGAGCGAGATTGCCATAAGTAGTTATTTTTTGAGTCGTTGAATCATACGAAAGAGACGCTATACAATTGACATCAATAAGTGAAGCATTAATATAACTTGCAGTACTTAGAAGCCCCGCCGGACCTTGTGGACCTGTCTCGCCAGTGTCGCCTTTTGGACCTTGCGGACCTGTTGCACCTGTATCACCCTTGTCACCTTTTTCACCTTGAGCCCCCTGAGCGCCTGTCGCTCCTTGTACACCTTGCGGACCGACAACCCCCTTCGCAAACACGCTCCAGTTTGTTGTATCTGAGGATGGTGGTGTTGTACTTTTAACACTGCCAACGACACAAACATAGCTTGACGTGTTGTTGCTTACAGTGTAAGTTACGACGTCGTTTTCCTTATAGGTTGTGCCAGAAACCCAAGTGCCCATATACTCGAATCCGTCACCTTTGTCACCCTTTGCGCCTGTTGCTCCTTGCGGACCAGTCGGACCAGTTGCGCCCGTCGGACCAGTCGGACCAGTCGGACCCTGAGCACCCGTGTCACCTTTGTCCCCCTTGTCACCCTTTGCGCCAGTAGCACCAGTGTCACCTTTGTCGCCTTTTTCACCCTGTTCGCCTTTAATTCCCTGCGGACCTTGTGGACCTTGCGGACCGGTAGCACCAGTCGCCCCAGTTGCTCCAGTCTCACCCTGTTCACCCTTCTCGCCCTGAATTCCTTGAACACCTTGCGGACCGGTGTCACCTTTGTCACCTTTGTCGCCTTTTGGACCGACCTCACCTTGCAAGCCTTGAACACCTTGTTCGCCTTGAATTCCTTGCGGACCTTGTAGATATCCAAGATTTATCCAAGTCAGGACACCGAGTTCATTTTTCATCCAAGCATAACATAAATAAGGAACAGTCGAACCGACGCAATACATAGTACCCAAGTCAGCCTCAGTCAAATTCTGTGGTAAAGACACAGTCGATGAAACGTAACCAGTAATTTTTAAGTCAGTACCGTCATCACCCTTTGCGCCGGGAAGTCCCTGAATTCCCTGCGGACCTTGTAGTCCTTGTGGACCTCTCTCACCAGCGTCGCCCTTGTCTCCTTTTTCACCTTTCTCGCCTTGTTCTCCTTGTAAGCCTTGTGCACCCTGTAAGCCTTGTGGACCTTGCGGACCGGTTGCACCAGGTAACCCTTGCTCACCTTTTTCGCCTTGAATTCCTTGAATTCCTTGTGCTCCAGTGTCACCCTTGTCACCTTTTGCGCCAGTCAAACCAGTATCGCCTTTGTCACCTTTTTCGCCTTTTTCACCCTGCAAGCCTCTAGGACCTTGCGGACCGGTAGCACCAGTCGCCCCAGTTGCGCCCTGCACACCTTGTTCGCCTTTGTCTCCTTTTGCGCCCGTCGGACCTGCTGGACCGATTAAGCCTTGCGGACCTTGAACTCCTTGAGCACCTTGCGCACCGGTATCACCCTTGTCACCCTTGTCTCCTTTTGCGCCCTGTGGACCGGCGGGTAGTGTTGCCAAAAATTCCAGCAATAAGGTTACTGCATCGCCCGATGTTATATTAAACAGCAAACCGTTTTGTGATAGTAATTGTCCAGTCATAACACCGTCAGGAACATTTGTTAGACTGCGTGCGATTGATGTGTCAGTCTTGTACATTTCTGTACTAGACGAGTATAATTCTTTTATAGAGTTCTGCAAGTCTTTTATGTCATTTGTGTTCTGTGCGACTTGTTCCTCGATTGTATTTTTGTTGTCAAAAATATTATAAATCATTCGTCATCCTCCTCCTTTTCGTAATAATAATCACGACTGCAAATCACTCGTGAAAAATGTTTTGCGAACGTGTAAATAAATTCTTCTAGATATTTATTTGTCATTTTTTCTAAAGCATCCAAATAAGCAATATACCGAGATGATATCTCTCTTGTTGCTGTTTGTTCGCTTGAAAATGTCGCAACAGTCAACGGGTCAATATTTGTGCTGTTATCGTTCAGCGCAATAGATTGAACACTTTCTCCAATAATTGCGAGGTCGTTAGGTGACAAATTGTACAATTCTGTACAGACTCGTTGCCTCATTTTCATACCGTCGAAATTATCCTCGTAAGTGATTCCAAAATTCGAGAGGAACGCTTCAGCTGTTTCATACCTGATATTTGAATTTGCATATCTATTGTTTAAATATTTGTATAAATATGCATTTATAAAATCGCCTCGTGCAACGCTTGTGTATTTTTCAATAAAATCCAGAAAACTGTCATAGTTTGGAATTATATCCTTGAATCGAATTGTCGCTGCAAAACTATTCATAAAACTCGTCACCTCCTATTTGTTCGCCAGCCTCCTCAAAATGTTGCTCGAGCGACGGATTGATTTTGACACTGATTTTTAAATTCTCGGGATTCTTACAATATAACTTGAACAAATCGATTGCACTCTGTCGCTGACTTAGTCCGTCCGCAAGCATTAAATCAGTATGAACAGAAGCGTCCTCAGCCTCTGCTGTGATTTTTCGCTCTTTTTTCTCAAACGTATCAGGTGCAGGAATTCCATTAAATGAACGACGTGTCTTGTCGTAAAAGTCAATCGTTTGACAATAATTTTGAGTATCAAAAGTGTTTTGGAAATTCACGATTTCTAAAACATCCGAGAGCGCTGAGCCTGTTGCTGTCTTTGATTTTGTTAGTGGTATAATAACACGGCGAGGGTCAAGAAGCGCAAGAGCTTCCTGCTCAACTTGTTTTGCTTGCTCTTCATTATCACACAACGCAACAGCCTTTTTTACAGATAAAGCAATATTTGTGCGTAGCTGATTATAAACGAGTGCCTCGTCGTGAATAGTCGTGCAAGCATTCAATTGTGCACGCCCTACTTCGTCGACCATTGGGGTGACGGTCGTGTAGTCATTTATTATCACACAAACGTCACTTGTTACATCGGCACCTTTTTCTGTGATGACAGCTCTGCGGGTTCCATAAACTCTGCCAGCAAAATCAATCGGCTGAATCTCGTCGAGATATCCGTATTTATTAAGGTCGCCAACAGTCACATATCTTGCGAATTGAATATTCCCGCCGTCATCCTCGAACAAACACAACGAACCCCACTGATAGAATAATGCTTCGAGCTGTTGGCTCGTTAGTTTGCTTGTCGGCAAATCCCAAATATAGCGACTAGAACAGAGCGCTAAATCTTTTGCCTGCAACAGCTTTTTATAATTATTTGTCGCTGTTGCGACGGGATTGAATCCGCCCTGATTTACTCGTCTAATCAAATCCTCGTTTTCTAACATTACACGCTCGCACAGTGTTTTTAATTCATTATATTTTCTGCTCATTCTTCCAAATACCTCTCATAATTTTCTAGCGAATAATCGCCGAACTTGGTCGGGTCGTGCCAAAAGCGAACCCCGTTTGCAAATATTTCTTTGAATTTGTCACGAACCTGATTACTAATTGCCGTCGAGTTAGTCACGAGCTCCACGTCCGCTAAAACAAAATCAAAATACTTGCGCATATGGTCACACGACTTAATATCACCCAATCGATTAATTGCAAAACCAAATCGCACGTTATAATCGTTGATTATCTCTTTCTCGTTGTCGAGAATATCGTATTCCTCAATTGTTGGACCACACTCTGTGTACATTCTATTAAAATATACAGACCCGTTTGCATTTTTGACTTCGTTGGGCGAGTTTCGCATATTATCTATCGTCAAATACTGGTCAACTAACCCTGAAACAATCCCAGCACCAGCAGTTGCGCCAGCGGGGATTCCGCCAAGCGCCCCAGCGACTAAACCTTTTGCGCCTGTTTCTAAGACTTTAAACGTTGATTGTAAAAAGTAATTTTTGTTTTGTGCAAGCATACCGGACAGCTGGTCATTATCAACCATTAGCGAGGTGTCAGCCGAATCAACAAACCCAGTCAGATTTTGTGAACACTCGGGAATATAAACCCCATTCGTGTTCGTTACTCTAAAATACGTACGTGTCGTGTCAGGTGTCAACGGGTCGCTGATTGCTGTTTGAATTTTGTTGATTCCTAATTTCAAAGGGTCATATTCAAAACCAGCTTCTCGCTCGTTTGTTAGCTTGATTGTTCGGTAGTCGGCTGTTAATAATTTCGGATTGAATTTTGAGGATTTTTGTGCGCCAATAATTTCAGACTTCTTGAATTCGAGTTGATAATCTGCGACGTATTCTTCGCAACTTAGTTGAGTCGGAATCCTGCTCAAAAACGCAATTCCTTGCCCCTTTTCGCCCCCGCCGATTACTTTTGAGCTTGTCGTTGGGTTCGCTGTTATAAAACCACGAAACCCCCAGCTGCCCGCAAAATAACTCGACGTGCTTGTTGAATAAATAATCAAGTGACCTGAATCGATTGTCGCTTTCAAACTTACTGAATCAAGGTCAAAAGGGGTATACGGAACGAATTTTGATGCAAACACAAAACTGTTATTGTCGTTTTCTCTGCGAAATCCCTCAAAACCGCCCTCCGACAACACAATAAAAGGGTCGGAGATTGTGGGGACTGTTGTCCCCGTTGCACCATAATGCAGTAATATTTTTTTTGTTCCCTTGTAGATAGGTTCAAAAGCTATCGGCAAAATTCCCTGCCAACCAAAATCGCTCGAAAACGGAACGGGCGGAATATATTTCGCTGTTTCCCCAGCGTTTGCTATCGAATAAAATTTATAACCGTCCTGACTCCCTTCGATTCTCGACTGAACAAAATAAATATTCCAGCCCACAACATTGTCATTGAACCACTGATTCACTGTTGTGTCACTTGACGGGGTTGTATGTAAAACCGTTCTCTTTGTCATCCTTTTTGCGACGTCTTGAATATCGTCACGCAAGTAGAATAGTGAATCAACACCAGTTGAAAATTTAACAGTCTCATCATCAACAAACTCAAAACGTGGTAAACACGTGCGCCGAATATTGCATAATGAAAAGGTTGTTGATAAGTAATATGTTTGAAATATATCCAGCTCGAGCGACAACTCAACAGACTTCCCGCCCAAATAACTTGATTTTGTGATAAAGTAGAAGAAATATTTTCCGCTCTCTAAATCGTGAATTAATGCATAATTTGCGGTCATTAAAGTCTGAACGTCAATGTTTGAGAACTGCATTCGTTTTGACGTGATATAGAATTCACCAACATTGAAATTGTATGTTTGGGAATTTGCAAAAATATCAGGAATTTGAAAATATGCATTGCGTGCACTCTCGTTATCAAAACGCAAAACATTTGCGTATGAATTATCAAAAGGAACATTTGTCAACGCAAATTCAATCATTTATTATTCTCCTTTTCGCTCGCATTATTCTCTTTTTTGCGTTCGTTATTTCTCTTTTTGCAAAAACTATTAAACCAATAATGCAAAAAATCCTCAAACGTATACTCAATCATTTATTATTCTCCTAGTGTTTTTGTTTCTGCAGTAAATTTTACAGCTGGCAAGTTCTCTAACCAACCTTTGCCAAACCAGAAATGAAGGAAGTTGTTAATTGTAAGATTAGATACGTCAAAAAAGTTGCCCATAAACGTAAATTTATAAAACATTTGATATGCATATTTATGCAATAGCCAACCAATAACAGCAGACTGCCCAACCGGAATCTTAATTTGCGGAATTGTGTACATTTCTGGCTTGCTGAACGAGTTTACAATTACGTCAGATTTTAAAAGTGTTGCATAAAGATTAATAAGCGATTCAGTGTGGTATGGCTCCAGAAAAATAAATTTCATATCACGCACGTCAAGAGCTTCCTTATTTCCAAGCCCGTTGTAGCCAGTGTTAAATACCTCAATATTCTTTGTGTTAAGCTCAACAGTTTTTGCAATTGCCTTTTGATTCAAAAGTTCTCCGTTATTCAAATCCGTAAACGTTGTTGCGGTGCTAAGGTCGTACTGCGGAATCGATACATTTTGATTCGTTCCTGCAAACGTTTTTGCAAATAAATCTTTTATGATTTCTTGGTATAAATAGTCAGTCTTTGCGCTCTCCATTTGCCCGAGCAGGTACCCAACAAATTCGTTCATTCCGCTCTCATCGGTAAATGCCATATCAAGAATATATTTATTGTATGACGATTTTATAACCTTTCTTTCAGATACTTGTAAATACTCTTCGCCTGCTTTTACTTTTGTCACAGTCAAGAGAGAACTGTCAGCACTGTAATCAGTCACAGTTGGTAAGTCACTCCAAGGAAAAATTTTGGTATCACCAGCGCCAAGAGTTTCAGTCATAAATGACTCAACAAACCTCTCAGGTGCTGACGACGTGTTAGTTGCGTACAAACGCATAAATAAAGCTAAGTTTGATAGCCCCGTAAAAAATTGATTGTCGTTTAAAATAATTGCCATTATTTAGATACTCCTTTTATTTGTTGTACAACTCTAGAATTGAATACCCCTTTCTTCTCCAACTCTGCATTTTTTGCTTCAGTGTTCTTAATAATTACGTCATAATCGAACTGTTTTTGCACGTGCGCCTGCTTAAATTCTGCCATAGACGAACCGCCTTTATCGATATAGTCAACTGCATCACGCATAAACTGTACAAATTCGGGCGATATCGGTGCGGGCTTGCCCTCTCGTGCCTGATAATCCTCAATTTTTCTCAACGCTGATTTACAGAGTTCATAATCGTCTAAAACTGCCCCCGCCGAATTTAAAATCGGACGGGACGGACAGTTAATATTTGAGACTGTCGTCGTCATCTTCTTCAACCTCGCTTACCTCGCTTTCTTTTTTTGCTGAATTTGTGAAAAATGCTTCCAGCCTAGCATTTGTGTTTTTTTGCAAGTCAAACATTTCACTGATTTTGCTTGCAAGTTGTGTCAAGAATGCTGTTTCCGCACTTGACGGCGCCGAAGCTTGCTGTTCAGTTTGAACAGCTTGCTCCGACTCTCTGCTTTCGTTTTCGTTTTCGTCCATTCTCAAACCTCCTCTTTTGACGTTTCTTTCTTTTGTGGAGCTTCCAAAACTTGCTCGACTTGTTCGGACAGTGTTGATTCAAGTTCGTCATTTATGGTCATCTTAAGACGCATACATTCCGCTTCAAGAAGATTAAGAACGTATTTCTTTTTTGCTTCGCCCGTTTTTGACCCGAATATTCTTTCAGCGCTCGTGACAAATTCAGGAAGTTTTTCAAGCACTGTTTTTAATGCTGACTCTTTCGAGAGCTTTCCAGACCGCCACTGCAAGAGCATTGAAAGAATAAAGAATAAGCCTGCCAACACGTATGCAACTATTTGCAATATAAGCTCTGCATCCATTTCTTCACCTCCTACGTATATTATAGCACAAAACTGTATTTTATGCAAATTATTAAGACAACT
>CAVKHV010000129.1:0-19117 GCA_963656085.1 Agathobacter sp. | reverse complement strand
AGTTATGAAAATCTTTTGAAAGCTCACAAGCACGCAAGCAAAGCAAAAGGGCATTATACGCAAGTGCAGAAGGTAAATGCTAGCTTAAATGCTAGAATTGCCAAAATTCAGCACCTTTTGCAAACAAAAACATACAAAGTAAGCCGCTATGCAGTTGAAATAATAAATGACAAAGGCAAAGAGCGTGAGCTTTGCAAGCTACCTTATTACCCTGATAGAATAATACAATGGGCGATTATGCTACAAATTGAAAACACGCTCACAAAATCGCTGTGTTATCATACTTGTGCTAGCATTTCAGGGCGTGGCATTGCAAGGGCTGTGAAATTAAGCAAAAAATACACACGCAAAGAAAACGAGTGCCGATTTTGCCTTAAAATCGACATTAAAAAGTTTTATCCAAACATTGATAAAGTCATTTTAAAGGCTATGTTAAGGCGAAAATTCAAGGACGCCGATTTATTGTGGCTTTTGGATTTAATAATTGATAGCTACCCACAGCCCAAAGGCTTACCAATCGGCTCGTATTTATCACAGCACCTTGCAAATTTCTATTTAAGCGGCTTTGATAGGTATTTGAAAGAAACGCTAAAATTGCGTTATGTAGTGCGTTATATGGACGACATTTGCATTTATAGCGACAATAAGCCCCACTTGCACGAGGTTTTAGGGCTTATGCGTGAATTTTTGCGTGAAAAATTGCGTTTAGAGATTAAAGAAAATTACCAAATTTTCCCAACGGCAGTGCGAGGCGTGGATTTTGTAGGTTATCGCTTTTTTGGCAAATTTACGCTTTTGCGAAAATCGATTATTAAAAACATTAAGCGTAAAATTAAGATTATTAAACGGCACGAAACGCCCACGCTAAATCACATAAACGGCTTTTATAGCTATCTCGGCTTTTTAAAATTCGCTAACACACGCCGATTTTTTGCGAAGTATATGCGTGATATTGATTTAAAATTTAAGCGATTTTTAAAGAAGCCGCCCACTAGGTTTAAACCCTAGTTTAAACCTAGTGTAACGCCCTATTTAACCTTAAAGAAACCTTAAAGATAACACAAGCGCGCGCCACTACCCGAATCCGAATGAGAAGCGGCATTATTCGCAGCGAGGTAGAAAACACCGCATCCAGCGGCATTATTCCAGCTCCCACCAGATACAGCGACACAAGACGCCCCCTGCCAAAAGGCATCACAAAAGTAAGTGCTATCACTACCTTGTGCGTTTGTAGGGTAAAAGCCCATTTCATTATTACCCGCAACGCTTGATATGTAAGCCGCTGAATAGCCACTATAACACGCAATGCCCCTGCTTACATAGCCCTTGCCTGTGTCATTAAAGCCACTTGTAGCAGTCATCACATTGTAATTTTGCGTTACAAGCCCATCTATCCACTCCCAGCAATTGCCCCATAAGTCCTCAATGCCTAAACACTTGACATTGTGGGCGTTATCGGTTAAGTAGGTAGGGTATTGCTGACGGCATATTTCGCTATCCATCCCCCAAGTGTCGCTGCCGCCTGTGGCGATGACCGATTGTGTTCCAGCACATTTGCCTGTGCCGATTTTCTCTTGTGAATTCAGGCTTTGGTGTAGCAAAACATACACCGCTTGAATGTATTGTCTAGGGTAAAACATAGCTTGGTCGTAGCCTGTGCCACGAGCTTGAGCCCAGTTTCTAAAAGTGCCTATCGTTTGCGATACCGTAGGCGTTTTGCCACTACTTGAATACATCTTGCTACCCGTGCAGTAGGCTTTGTAAGCTCCGTAATAAAAAGCGTCTTTAACCGCCGTGCCACGAGTGAATGCGTAGTAGTTAAAATCCTTTGAATTTGGGTCGTCTGTGAATGTTATGTGAATTTCACTGCCGATTGTGCGAATGCAAAGCCCCCGTTTTGGAAATTTAACCATAACATCGTTGCCAAGCGTAGTTATATCAGCATCAGTGTTATCATCGGCGTATTTAGCGTAGTTATCAGGGTTTAGCTTGCGCCCTTCAACGCCCCCAGCAAGTAAAATGCAAGGGTAATGCCCTATGAATGCTTTAAGCTCGTCAAGCGACTTGCCTTCGGCATCATCTGCAAGCGTTACGCAATTGTTAGGCGTTTCGCCTTTTGTGGTGTTGATTATAGCGGTGTATTTCTTATACCCCGCCCCAACTTTTAAATCCACTTTGTCAGCGTAATTTCGCACCCACTCCGCATTTACTATTTGCTTACCTTCAACGCTTTCAGCGGGCGTGCTTATAGTGCTTTCGCCGCTTGGGTTAATATCAAGCACACTGCCAACCTTAAATCGCTCCAAAACTTCGGCGGTTTTCGCTGAAATTTTAGTGCCTTCAAACAAGGTTAAAAAGCCTAGCATTTTGTTTGAAAGCATATAAATGATTTGATTGAACTTTTTGCGAGGTATGAACTCGCCGCCTTCTTGTTGCGGAATTATGCTGTATTTTAGCGTAAATCCGTTATCCCAGCTCAAAGTGTTATCACTTTGTTGCTCTAGTGGAATGTCGTCCCTGTCGCCTGTGTCAGCGAAAGGTTTGGTAAAGTCTTGTGATGTCGCCATCGTTTATCCTTTGTATGATTTTGTAATTATAGCAAATTTTTAACAAAATTTTGCTATCTTTTACCTAAACTTAACATAAGTTAAGATTTTACTTGTAAATCTTAACTTATGTTAAGAATTGTGCCTTGTGGCAATTTCAAAGAGAGTAAGTGCGTGGCACTCACTCTCGTTCAGGTGCGAAACCGAAAACAAACTCGCCGCTGTCGATTTTCTCAAATATAGAGTTATCGAAATTACCTATATTTTCTTTAAACCACGCAAGGCGTTTTAAATAATCCTCGTAGCTCGTAATATCCTTAAAAATTGAATTCTCAAAATTGCCAATGTGATTTTTAAACCACTCAACACGAGCGGCGTAGGTTTCAGGTGCAGTCTCGGCATCGCTATCATCAGGGGCAAAGCCGAACCAATTATAAACGCTTTCAGCGACCTTTATACCCACGCACGCAGGGCGTGGCAAAATATCCCTATTTTGCAAGCAAAAATTTAACCATTCAGGCAGTCGCTTATTGAAAATGAGCGAGTAGGTCATATCGCTTGTGTCCTCTATCGTAACCTCGCTAATGCCGCTAAACACGCTATTTGCAAAGGTATTAACGCTTTCAATGTTTGCGTTTATAAAAGATTTTTGATAAATACACATTAAAATTGTGCGAAATTCATCGTCTTTTAGCGAGTAATAAAGCCCCGAAACCTCATCAATTAAAACATAGCGATAAAAGCCCAAAAGAAAGCCCCACAAGTCCAGCCCATCGCCTTTTGCGGTGTTTAGCGAAAAATTGTCTAAAATCATACTTTGCAAGGCTTTTAAGACATATTTCTTTTTGATGTCAGCTATACCTTGTAAAAGTGTTTTAATGTTGCTATCTCGGTATTGTGCTTGCACTTGTGAAATAATGTCATCATAGCTTTTCGCTTGTTTCTCTTTTAGCTCGCTAATTATACTCATTTTGTGTCCTTTTGTGCTATGCCAATTCCACGCTTATATCATCACTCGCTATAAAGGCTTCCTCATCGCCGTTTAGTTGCAAAATATCATACCCCAGCGTTTCGCCTTTTTTGCCAAATTTAATATCCGTAATCTCATAACCTTTGATTTGATTTTTCACGGAATTTGCCAAATTTGGCTGTGTGATTAAAGCCCCTATATCAAGCCCATTCAAGTAATTTATAACGGCGTTTTTAGTGAATTCAGCGTAATTTGCATCAGTAAGATTTTTATTAGCAATTTTCACTGAAACCGCTAAATTTACAAGCGTAGGGCGTGAAAATTTATAAGTGTAAAGCTCATTGCCTAATTGCACTGAAACGCTTATATCGCCATTCATACCAGCACCTGTGGCACGGCTTTGAAATATAGCGTTGGCAATGTCGTCATTTTCGCCGCCTTTTACAATGAGCGAAAAGCTATGCGAAGGCAGTGTAAGCCCTTGCATTTCTTTTTCAGCCGAAGTGTAATTCTCAACGCCGTTTAGCTTTGTAACGCCCGAAACCGCCGCTACATTAGCTAAAATCGAGCGAAAACTCGCATTTGTTGCTATACTACCGAAATCAACACACCTTGCAAATAGCTCGCTGTCGGTTTCTTTTGCGATTGGTGCGGTCGCTTGATTAGGGTTTGAAACCCTTTCAACGCCCAAAACTACATTAACAATTTCACTAATTGCCTTCGGTGCGGCTTGGAAATCGTCTAATTCATCAGCGATAAATAGCGTGCTTACCTTGCCATCAACGCCGATTGTAACAGCGTTTTGAATAGTGAATTTATGCTCGCCATCGCTTACTTGAAAGCCTTCAGGCACGCTTGTGCGTGGCACTCCGCTTATCTCTACTACTACTTGGCTTTTAATGCCTTCTTTGCGTGTAATCCTAAACAAATTCCACGCCCAAATATCAAGGCTAAACCCAGTGCCGCCAAAGAAAAAAGCGTTAATCATATTTTGTAAAAACGCAATAGTATTTAAATCCGTTTGCGTTAAACTTGTGATTAACTGCCCTTGCGGTGTGCTAGGGTCGGTGTTTAAGTTAGGAAATACGCTTTTAAAAAGTGCTTGATATTCACTCAAAAGCTCGTCAGCATAAGGAAATTTGATTGTTTGCGTTTCTCTATCAAACTTCCACAAATTCGTTTCAGCAGTTATGCTCTCGTCAATTTTAAACATTTACAAGCTCCCCCCACGATGTTAAAATTTGCATTGATAAACTCAACTCGCCATTTTTAGCGGTTGTTTCGATATTTTTAATCGATTTAACCCGCTCGTCTTGGCGAATTCGGTTTAAAATCAGCGTTTCTATGTTCTCTTTACTTTGATTTGACATTATACCATAATAATCAAGCCCTGTGTCGCTATCAAAAGGGTATTCACCCTTAAACATTAAAAGCATATTGCGAATGTCTTGTATTAAGGCATCAGCACCGCTTAAAAGCTCAAATTCGCTCTCAAAGCAAAGATTATTATTTTTATCAAGCTTAAAAGTTGTCAAGCTACTACCCCCTTAATTTGTGCTATTAAAGCCGCTTTGCCAGCGTTATAATCGCTCGGATTTGTGCTACTTCCTTTCATACCCGCAGCGATTAAGTCGAGTGCAGCGAAAACGCTATCAAAACACGCCCCCAAAGTGCCGCTATCATTGCCAACACTTGCAGGCGAAGCCCCTGCGGACATAGCACCGCCCAAACTTACATTACCGCCCAGCGTTATAACAGGGCTTTGAATTGTGGTGCTTGGGGCTTTTAACATAATCTCGCTAGTTCCTTCGGCGTTAAATGCACCCCCCGCTTTTGCCTTTATGTCGGCACTTGCATTGATTGTAAGCTCGCCGCTATCAAAAGTGAATTCATCGCCATCCGCCCCCTTAATAGTAAAATCCACGCTATCATTTGCGAGCGTTTTAAACATAGAAAGGGGTAAAAAAATGCTATCATTCACGCTTTTAAATCGCTTTGTAGTCGCTATGCTTGCACGCCCACTTTGCTTATAAGTGCTTATGTCCTTATTTGCAACCAAACACAGCCCTATATCGCCTGTTTTTAGCTTGAATTGCACTTGCCAGCCGCTTGAATAGGGAAATGCTATCAAGCACTCATTTACTATCAAATCGGCTTCGCTTGTGCTTGATTTTATCACTTGTCGCACGCTTACTTTGTTAGCCTTAATAGCCACAATTTCAGCTAAAAAGCAAGTGTTAAGCGATTTAAGGTTATTTGTGATTAAATTTTGAATTGCAAGTCCTAAATCGCCTTGCTCCTCGCTTGTGTCGATTAAGCCATATTGTTCTTTTGCCATTTTTTAAGCCCTCTTTCGCAAATCGATTGTAGAAGTCCATTCATTATTCATATTACTTCCCTTGTGTTTAAGCTCGTAAATGAAATAAGTGCCGTTAAATTGTGGCACTTTCACACTTTGCACGCTCACAAAATCACCGCATTTTAAATTTGTGTTTAAAATTGAAGTGATTGTAAGCCCATATTGCGTGGGCTTTGGCGAGCCTATCATTCCTGTATCCTCGCTTATAATGTCCGTTTTGGTAATCGTGGCATTCTCTTTTGGCTTTACTTTCAAAGAATTGCCGTCCTCGCTCAAAATGAAATAGTAATCTTTGAAACTTTGTCTTAAATCATCAAGCAATCTCATCGGTGTTCCTAAAAACGAGTAGCCTTTTTGCAAAACGGGCTGAATTTTATCATCATACACGAGCTTCACTTTTTGAATTGCTGAAACTTCTTTACAAATTTCACGCAAATCAATATCACCATCAAGCGAAACCGCAACGCTATTTTTAAGCATATTTTGCGAAAACGCCCCTTGCACTTTTAGCGTAGCCTTGCGGTCTGCACTTGTGAAATCGACATCCACGCTTTGGATATTGCCGCACAATATCACAGCTAAATTTCCACCATAACCAGCCTCGAGCGAAACCTTATTTAATCGCATTTTGCCGCCGCCGCTAACCCTCGCACTGCTTGCAAGGTAGGCTAAATCGGCGGTGTTTAAATTGTAAATAGTGATATTACCCTCGCCCCACTTGCTTGTTTTGCTTGTGGCATCAAAATCGATTTTAGCCGAAGTGTCGGTGTTTTCAATCTCGCTGAATATTTTAACCACGCTTTCAACTTCGATTTTAAGCCTCCAGCACCGCTTAAAAATAGCCATAATAAAGCCTCACTTCGTTACCCAAATTTTCATAAGTCGGCGTTTTTAAAGTGCTATCGTTTGAATACAAGAAAAACGCACCCGTTTTATGCTCGCTATAATAAAGCAAATTCGTGTTTAAAATCGTTATAGGGGCATACGCACACACGCACACGCCATCTTTGCTTATTGATATTGCGGTTTCATTGTTTGCGAAAGTTTGCACGCTAAAATCCCAATTAGCACCATCAATAAAGGTGCTAAAATCGAAATTAGCATCCGCCGACAACCCTATTTCATACACTTTTGAAACGCTAGACATTACATTATTTAAAATTTTGCTCATTTCCACGCCCCCAAACCTTGTCCGCCTTTAAACAAGGACGAGCTTTCTTTTTCTTGCGGTTCTTGCGAGCCGTTCGATTTTTTGCCACTATAACTAGCCTGTTTCGGCTTTGCTGTGGCAAGTGCCGAAAATAACTGCATTTCTTGCAAAGCGAGGTTATAATACACCGCCCCCATCATACTTGTGTTTGTGTCCCTTGCAAATTGCACGATTTTTAAATTTTTGTAAATTTTGCCATTTAAACTTTTGATTGTCAAAAACTCTTTATTAAAATTTATCTCATCAATCATTTTTTCAAAGTCCAAATAATCGCCGCTTTTAACAAACAAGCGAGCGTTTAATTTTAAGGGCATTTTGTAAATTGTATCGCCTTTGTAAGTGCCGCTTTCAACTGGGAAGGTAGGCACGCCATAGTCTTGGGTTTCGTTTAGCTCCGTAACTCTGCAAGGCAAATCATCAAGGCTAACTTGTGTTTTAATTTCAATGCCGTTTAAAAACTCTAAAAGGCTAGTAATTGCACTAATCGCCATTGTTATCATTCGTTTAAGCCCCCTAAATTTTGATTTTGTATTGAAACGCTTTGCGTAAGTGCCTTTGTAGTAGCATTTTCAATTTGCCCTACGCTTGCATTTGTAGTAAAGTTTTGATTTACGCTATTATTTATATTGATATTTGAATTATTAGTATTACCCACAGGCACTGCGGGGGCTTGTGGTATCTCTTTATTATCACCAAAGCCAAAAAAGTTTTTAACACCGCCCGCAATGTCGCTAGCAAAGTTTTTAACGGCGTCAAAAGGCTTTTTTAAGAATTTCAAAATCTCATCAATCGCTTCTTTAAGTGCTTGTATCATTCCGTCAAAATTCCACTCAAAAAGTGCTTTAAAGAAGTTTTTAACTGCACCCCACAAGCCCTTAACCAAATCCCACACAGCTTGCAAGCCCGCTTTCATACCATCAAAAAGCGGTGCGAGGGCAGGGAATTCCTCTGCCAAGTAGTCAAAAAAGCCCGAAATGGTATCAATTATACTATCAAACACGCCTAAAACGCTCGTTTCAAGGCTTTTGAAAATGTCGCCAAAGCTCGAAAGGCTTGGGTCTTTGAAAAATGCTATGATTTTTTTAACGAAATCCACAATACCCATAACCAAAGGCTTGAGCGGCTTAATTACTTTTTCTAAAATAGGAAATTTCTTTACAAGCTCGCCTGTGGCTGAATTCCAGCCCATAAAATAATAATACAAGTCCTCTACAAGCAATATCACAAAGGACACCACAGCCGCTATCGCATAAAACGGAGCGAATGCGGCGGCACTTGCAATCGCCATTTTGATAAACATTAACAGCACAGGTGCTAGCAAAACCGCCAAACCAGCAAAGAATGCCACCACCATAGGCTTATTTTTGCGAAGCGCTTCAATGAATTTGTAAGCAAAATTCACAAATTTCTCTAAAATCGGCACTAACGCACGGCTTAACTCCCTTGTAAGCCCCGCAAACATATCTTTCATATCCAAAATAGCGTTATTAAAGCGTTGCGAGAGCTTAATATCCTCATCCGTCTCCACGCCCATCGCTCGTTGCTTTGCCATATAACGCTCAAGCTCCACGCCGCCGTCAATGAAAGCCCTTTGCATAGCCTCGTCAAGTCCCATTTGTTGCATAATAGCGACTTTTGTTTGCCTTGAAAAGCCTTGCATTTGTTTAGCGAGCGACAGCAGGGCTTTGTCCGCCGAAGTATAAGCCGAAATGCTTATGCCATAACGCCTCGCCACTTCAATTAACGCCCCACCGCCAAATTTAGCAGCTTGCAAGTGCGAATTCATCGACTTCATAGCACCAATAACGCTTTGCGTATCACCGCCGAAGCGTTGCATTGCCCTCGCCATCATCGCTATTTGTTGGGTATTGCCGCCCATAAGAGCTTGGGCGTTTGCTATTTGCATATTGAATTCTTGGTAGCTTGTGATTGCACCTTTTAAGGCTTGGTAGCTTAAATAGCCCCCTATGAGCTTTTTAACACTACTTGCCAACCCTTGCAGTTGTTTTTGGGTATCGTTTATGCCCTTGTTAAGTTCTTTGCTATCAATGCCAAGTTGTATGACGAGCTTTTTTAAAATTTCGCCCATTTTAAAAGCCTTAAAATGATAAGCGAATTATAGCACAAATTATTAACCTTTGTCAATAAATCGTGCAACGATTTTTTTTAGGCTTAAATCATACAAAATGCGTGCGATTTTAAATCATACTCATTTTGTTTTATTTTAATAAGATAAATTTTGTTTTATTAAATAAAACAAAATTTGTTTGATTTTAATTAAAACAAAACTTGTATTAAAACATTTTTTATCTTATTAAAATAACACTAAAAAAGTTTGATTAAATAGGATAAAAATTGTCTAATTATAATTAAAACAATTTTTATCTTTTATAGCCAAAAAAGACAATTTTTGTGTGCTAAAATCTTAACACAGGTTAATTATTCTAATTTTCTAAATCTTAACCAAAATCAATTTTTTAACACGCTTTAAACGCCCACCACATAAGCACTTTTAAAATTTCATTTTATCCCAACTATATTAAGGGGGTAATAACAAAAATTTTTGTCAAGGTTTTAAGGGGCGTTTTCGTGCGTTTAAACGCTATTTTTAAAATTTAGCAAATTTGGGCGTTTTTGAAAATCCATTATCAATTACGCCCTATTTTCCGCTCTAAATTTTGCCTTTCATACTCCGCATTTTCATTGAATTTGTTAATGTAGTGAATGCAAAATGTGCGAACTGCATCCTCAATATCCATAT
Source organism: Agathobacter sp. (assembly GCA_963656085.1). Classification (GTDB taxonomy): domain Bacteria; phylum Bacillota; class Clostridia; order Oscillospirales; family Acutalibacteraceae; genus CAVALG01. Next base: position 9,271 of record CAVKHV010000129.1, on the reverse strand, counting down.
CCATAACCGCTCGCCAAGTGCCTACGCCGAAGGTAACAAGCCCAACCACAAGGGGGTCATCTTTGTGGCTGAAGGCTAATTTCACGCTTTTTGCGTATTTTGGTAGCTCGACAAGCGGTTTAAAAAACCCTGCACTTCCTTAAAAAATTCAGCTGAAATTTGCATTGCATAAAAAGGATTTTCAAAAAATGTTTCTAACAAGCTCGTTTCAGGGGCTTGAATTTTAGAGCCGTCAGGGTTAATTATGACAAGATAGCGAAGTGCAAAAGGCTCAATTTCAGCGAGTATGTCGCTCATAGCACTTATGTCAAAGTCGCTTTCCTTCGCCTTTTCAAGTGCCTTGCCTTTCGCATTTAGCTTATCTTGTATTTTTGCCACGCCGTCCATCATAACTTTGCGAATTGCAAGGGCATCAGCGGTGCTAATCCTTGCGAATTCATAGTTAATTTTTTCGAGTGTGTATGCCATTATAGCACCTCGCCAAACTTGAATATCCACGCACTTGGGGCGATTTTTTGATTGCCAAGACTTGGGGCAGGGCTACCGCTCGTCATCACGCCGTTTGGGAATGTTTTAATCATACCATTGCCATAATTCACAATCATAGTAACATTAGGCACAAACGAAAGCACCGAGCCGAAGCGTTGCTGATTGTTTAAAAGCAGTGCTAGTTTATTAGCAGTGCTTTCCCAAGCCCCACCGCTCAAATTCAGCGTGCAAGATATAAGGGCGTTTATGCTCCATATATTTATCTTGCCGTCAGGCGTTTTTTCGGCGTCCGCAGTTTGCGTATCGTCAAATTTAAGCATATCGCTATCAGGGTCAAAATTCTCAACCACAATAGGCAGTGGGAAGTTTTGTGCGATTATGGTAATGCTCGCATTGTTACTTGAAATTACAGCCATTTTAAGCTCCTAGCACATAGTTAGCAATTACGAGCTTTTTAAGCGGTGTGTTCGCCATATAAGCTTGTGTAATTGTCATCTCTTTTTTAGTTGTGTTAATGTCCGTGATTGTAAAGAAGTAACCAAATTTTTCAATTTGATTATAAACGCTTTCAAGGTCATCAACCAACCCCGCAAAAGTCTGAGAAAGCACACTCTCTTCGGTCGTTGTGAGTTCAGCCCCCGTAGTCACGATTTTAGCCGCAACCGCATCCTCAAAAACTTCAGTGATATACCCATTTATAGCATTTCGGCTTTGGGTATCACGCAAGCCTATGATTTTGCTTGATTTTAGCATATTGTAAAGCTGAATTTGCTCGTTGAATTTGATAAAACTATTGCCAAAATACACATTAGCAGAGTTTGTCAAAGTCCCGCAAATCGTGCCGTCCATATAAATCGTGTCGTCTTGTCCTAAAATGCCAAATTTTGCAGGGGCATTTAGCATTTGTGCTTGCATTTTCTCATAAGTCGTGCGGTCTGTGATGGCGTTGCTTGCGAATGCTGACATATCATTGAATGCCAAATTCACATTAGCGTTTGCCTTGCTTAAATCAAGCGAGCTGATATAAGCCGAAACCACGCCATTTTGATTTTCAGCGACTTTCAAATCAAGCAATAAGCCGTCATTTGCTTGTATGTCGGTTAAATCGGCAGTTAATAGCGTGCTATCGCTATAAACGCCCATAAAACGCCCAGCCGAAGCATTTAACCACTTGCCAAACACGCTTAAATCCCTTGCGACATCGTCAAAGGTATAATCAAAAGTGATAAGGTAGTAATTACCATTATTTGCTTCAATTATACTCAAAGCCTCTGCCAAAGAGAGTGCGTTTTGCCCTGCTATAATTTCAGCACCTTCGCCTTTTGAAAGCCCTATTTTAGCACTCAAATCAGTGCCTGTGTCGGGGCTTGTTACAAAGCCGATTGTGCTTGTAGCTCCACTTGTGCCGCTTTTAACTACAAATCCGCCTGTGAGCGAATTATACTCGCATTCAGCACTTTTAAAGCCTGCGTCCTTCTTTGCGTTTAAAGCGGTTTTAATAGCCGCCGCAATGTCCGCATAAGCCGTGCAAGTAGTGAAGTCAAGCTCGACATCATAGCTTTTGCCATCTATTGTGAATTTTGCACTGCCGCTCAATGCTGTGAGCGTGCCAATTTCAGCAAGTTTAGCACCCTTAATCATAGCAGGTGCGTTGCTTGTGTTTAGCACAAAAACATTAAGCAAATCGGCTTTCGTTGCATTTTTGCTAGTAAAGCCAAAATACTCGGTCGCAAAATCCACCACACTGCCGCTTTTGAAAGCGGTTTTCACTGCCGACAAATTAGTAAATTTGCTAAATTGTGGCTGTGGTAAGCTCTCGTTTGCCTTTGTGATTAACAAAGTAGGCAATTTGCCTATTGTAAAGGTATCACGCACGCCTGTGCTATTTACCTCAACAAGCAAGTCAATAGGTAATGCAGTTCCCATTTTTTCCCTTTCATTTTAAAATTGCGGAGGTAAATTCGACTTTGTCAAAACCGCCCCCGCTCGTTTCGTTTATGCTGACTTTGCTTACTATTGAAAAATCAAAGAAAGCCCTATTTATCAGCACTCCGTCCGCCATTTCGGCTGTGAAATTGATATTTGCATAATTTGGCAAAATCTCGCTTTCATAGCCTTGCAAGTATTCTCGCACATAAAAGCCTTTTAGCCACTCTTGTAATTTAAAAGCCTCGCTAAAAGCCTGAATTTCGGTAGCATTTTCATCGTTTTGCTTGTAAATATCAAGCTGAAAATTTTGCTGAATGTAAGAAGTTTCATTCACGCTCACATCCTCGCCGTCTAAAACGAAGTTTTTACTTGAGCTTGTCAAAACTTGCGAATTCACAAGGCTTAAAACAATTACACCCTTTACAAAAGGGGCTGAATAGCGTATATTGCCTATAACCACTTCGTAGGAAGTGATTAAGTCGGGGTTTTCGCTCGGCTTAAAAAGCTCGTATAAATTACGCATTTCAAACATCACGCACCGCCGTTGCAATTACTTTAATCCAGCCGTTTTGGCTGTAATCGTCTTTTGAATAGCATTGAAACTCCCGCTCATTCCACACAATCAGCGTGTCCTTGTTATCAAGGAAATTCAGCACTTGTGCTACATCGCCTCTTATGTAAAATTTGTAAGCGATTTTGCTACTCAAAACCTCGCCGCCGCCGATTTTACTTACTTCAAAAGGCGTTAATGGCTGTGTATGTGCTACCGCTTGCATTTCGCTCGTTTCGCTTTGCGTAAAGCCCTTGTTTAACACACGCTTAATCGTTTTAAGCGTGATATTTTGCAAAGGCATAAGCTGTGAAACGCCGTTTAAAGCCTCGTTTAGCACATTAGCCATTGTTTTCCACCTTAAAAGTAATGCTTTGCCTCATAAAGCCTGTGTCAATCAAGGGGTGCGAACTGCCCTTCATAGCAATCGTAGCGGGGGCATTTGGGGGCGTTATCGTGTCGCCTATTGATTTAACAATATCTCCACGCACAATCTCCCCCACCTTACCCAAAATCTGCTCCGTTGTGCTGTCGCCTTTGGCAAAGTGTTTGAAGGTTTGCACCCATTTCACTTTGTTTTTAGCGACTGCATTTCGCATAAAAGGGCGTTTAGGGATTTTAAGCGTGCCATACTCTTGCCAAAAGGCTACAAGCGGCACACTCTGCCCATCAGGGTATTTGGCGGTGTCAAAAAAGCCCACATTTAACACTTTTTTAGTGTTTAAATTTTGCAATTTATCACGCAATGCCTTCTCAACTTCGCCAAGTCCTATAATCTCGCCCTTAATTGACATAATTAAGCCCTGTTTGCCTTGCAAGCCAAGCTAAATACTCCTGCCCGTATTTTGTAGAAGCTAGAAAATAAGTAAAATCATCGCCTTTTGTAGCATAAGGCGAGCTTTGATAGCTCACGCTTACATCGCCCACGCTCGAGCTTGCTAAAAGCCCTGTGCCTTGTGAGCTTACAATGCCGATGCTTTCGCCACCCCCAGCCACTACAAAATAATGTGCGGTTAAGGCTAAAAAGGGGTATAGCTCTTTGCATTTTGTCAAGTCCTTAAATTCAGTGTAAATGCACTGCACCTTTGCAACCACGCTATCAAATAACGCAATTTGCTCGTCCGTTTGTAAAACGGGCTTAAATTCAGGGTAAATTTTAAGAAACTTTGCCAAAATGTCCATCGCTAACCCTTTTTAACCTTCACGCCCGTGCGGGCTTCGTTTGCTTTTTGTGCTTTATCTTGCTTGTCTTGTGTGCTTTGCAAGGTATCATCAACAGCCTTGTTACTCGCTTTTTTAGCCTCGCTTTCGCTATCGTTGCAAGTGAAAAAGCCTTTTTCAACTGCACTTTTAAAGGCAGGGAATTCAGCACAAAGGGCGTTATAATCGCCCTTATCAAGTGAATTTAAGTAGCCCCCGCCCTTAAATGAAAGCGTTTTGCCATTTTTTAGCTTGTAATCAAAGCCATTAAAGCCTTTAATCACTAGAAACATTTTAGCCCCTTTGGGTTATATTCCACTATATCGCACGACATAGCTTGGCTTATATACCAAAGCCCCGCTAGTTCCAGCACTCACAACTTGAGAGTAGCCGTTATGTTCTTGCACTACATTACCCATCAAGGCAAGCTCGCTATATCCCAAGTCGGTAGTTTTGCCAATGCCGCCGAGATTGTCATCGCCGATAAAATAAACGGCGTTGGTGTCTGTAACGGCTTTGTCAAGCTCAACTGCAGGCACAAATTGCATATTTGGGTATAGTTTTTGCAAATTCTCAAAAACGGAAATACCCAAAGAAGTGTATTTTGCTTGAAGTTGTGCGAAACTTGTGCTTGCAATAACGCAGCGAATGTTTGAAAGTCCGTTTATGTTATTGCCTGTGTTTTGCACTAGCTTAACAATAGCACCTGCAAAGAATGCCATCACTTCCTCCCAAGTCATAGCCTCAAAAGTTTTGCTTGAAGTGGTGTAATTTGCAAGTGTAGGGTCATTTAAAAGCCCATAGCAAATTAGCGAGCCGCTCAACAAAGCACCTTCAAAGGCTGTGCGGTTTAGCTCAACTGCAATCGCCTCGGTAGCACTTCTCAAAAGGGTGTCGGCATAGTTAATTTTAGCCTTGCTGTATTGCTCGGCTTGCAAATTACCATACACAAACCCTGCTGAAAAGCGATAATGCCCACGCTCATTAAAGCTAACATTTAAGCTAGCATTTAAAGGCGTGCCGTTATCGGCATAAGGGGTTGTTTTGCCTGCCTTCTCTACAAAAGGAAGGAAGTATTTTTCATCACCCCAATCCAAAAGCTTAGTGCGTCCGCCAAGTGCTTCATCAGCAGTCCTTTTAGCAAGGATATTCTCAACAACTGCACTTGAAAGCGTTGCTAGAATGCCTGCGGGCATACCTACATTTACGCTAGCAAGTGATGGGGTTGCATCGCCAAATCGCACTTTATCAAGTCCGTTAAAAAGCCCCTTTGCGTTTAGGGCTTGTAGCTCGTTTAACTCTATCATTTTGCGTCCTTTCCGTCTTATTTAACACCAGCGGTGCTAATCACAATCACGCCGCGAGTAGCTGTGGCATTGCCTACAACCACTTGAAAGCCTGTGAAAACGCCCTTTGTGAATGTGCTTGTATCGCCAAACATTAAAGAGCCGTCCTCTGTGCTAACGCCGACATACTGCCCTGCTTTCGCAATCGCAGTCGTTTCAATATAAACACTACCAGCGTTTAAAACGCATAGCGTGTCGCCTTTGTTTTTCAAAGAAGTATCGCTTGCACTATCTTTGAAGTTGTCAAAAATAGCCACGCCAGCCACTGCGGTGGTAGCCACGCCCTTTACGCCTTTGAATTCGCCTTCGTTATCGCCTCGTTGCACGAAATAGCCTACTTCAACTTTATCATCAGCACAAACGCCGCTGATAGTATTGCGGTAGCTATCATACCCATTTGCGATTGAACCTGCTACACCTAATGCTTGTGTAGCTTTTACTTCGCTTTGTAACATTTCAAGCTCCTTTTGTTTAGAATTTAGCAAGCATTTGCATAATTTTGCTGTCGCTTGCCTTTGCTTGTGGCTTTGTATCAGCGAATTTTGGCGTTTTAAGCTGTGTTAAAACGGCAAATGCTGACTTCGCATCCACGCCCTCGCCCAAAGATTTACCGCTCAAAGTTTCATAACCGAGCTTGTAAATCTCACTTGCAGATTTATTAGAATAGTCAAAATGGCTACCCAAAGCCCTTGAAACTTCGGCATAGCTATCTTGGATTTTCTTTTGCTCTGCTTTTACGCTATCGCTAAAAGCACTCAGCTTTTTGTCAATAGCCTCATTCACAATTTCAGCGATTTTTGCTTCAACTGCGGTCTCGTCCTCGCCTTCGTCTTGTGTCTCGGTAGGCTCGTCATCCTCGCAAGTCTCGCTGTCCTCGTTTTTGGTCTCGCCTTCATCTTTTGGCTCCTCGTCTTTTACGCCGATTAGCTCATTGATTTTAGCGATTTTAGCGGCTTCGTCAAGGTCGCCGCCACACACAGCCAAAATTTGTGCCGCAAGGTCTGCACTATCGGCAGTTTCTTGCTCTTTTAGCTCGTCATCTTGCACTTCCTCGTCCTTAAAACGAGTTATGAGCTTTGAAAGCTCGTCTTTAAATTTCTTTAAATCCATCGTTTTTTCCTTTCTTTTTGGATTTTCGTCTAAAATTCGCAAATCGCTGCCACTGCGTCCGTTTTCAACAACCGCTAAATGATTTACGCAATCTACCGACTGCGTATAATCGTAAGCCTCGCCGTCAAAACGCCCGCTTTTTTGCGTAACCTCGCCCGTGTATGCAGGGCTTAATTCCACAACTTCGCCACTCTCTATCTTGGCTATCAATTCAGGGTTATAAATGATTAAATCAGCTATTAAATAGCCGTTTTCTTTGTCAGCGGTGATATTGCTTGCAATCGCACCATCAGCGGTGTTAGCCTCATCGCCTACCCACTTGTGAGTTAGCTTTATAGGCTTATTTGCAAAGCTATCTTTTGCCTTTTCAAGTGCTTCAAAGGGACGATAAACTTTCACAAGCTCATCATCGCCTTTGAAATCAGGCAAAATTTCGCTTTTTAGATATTCAAACACGCCCGCTTTTGCAATTGGGTTTTGCGTGATTATCAAAAAGCCGTTATCATCTTTGTGGCGGTGGCTTTTCGAAATATCTAAAAATCGTGTAACCATTTATAGTCCTTTGCGTTTTTATACAATTTGCAATTATAGCACAAAATCTTAACCTTTGTCAATAATTTGATAAAAATCTCCGTGTTTATCTCGCACTTTTTTTAGCGTTTGATTAGGGCTTAACATAAGCGAAGTGCCTATGCAGCGACAATTCACACGCTCACCACAATGCCCTTTTGTGCCATAGCTATCAATTATAGCGGTCGGCTCGCTGTATTTGTAAATTCTACCATTTAAATAAATATGCCCGCCCTTGCCTGTTGAAACTCGCTCGTCTTGGCTTGTATTCCAAACATAATACTCAAAGCCTAACTCACACGCCCTTGCGTTATGGTAAGCGTTTGTGGCTTTGCTTGTTTGGTCTCGTGCTATCATAGCAGCCCTGCGTAGCGAAATACCATTATACGCCGCTGCTTGCTTTTTAAGGGCTTCTCTGTCAAAATTTTCAATGCCGCTCATAAAGCCGTTTTCATAGCGATTTATCACATCGTGGGGTATTGATTTAATCAAGTATAAATTACGCTCATAAATGCCGCTCATAGCGGTTTTAAGCGTTTGTTTTTTCACTGCAAAAGCTCGCTCAATATCAGTGTAAAGGCTTTTGTCAATTTTGCCACGCATTGATAAATCTACATAATCGCCTATTTGCTTTGCAAAACGCCTCGCCCACGACTTCGCAATTTCGCTTACTTTGCTATCCCACGCCTTTAAAAGCTCATTTAGCTTAAATCGTAACTGCGTGGGGGCGTTTTTGTCTAAATTTTGTGCTAAATTTGCTATTGCAAAGTAAGAAACGCTATTATTTATTTTGCGTGTAAGTGCCTTCAACTTCTTTGCGAAGTCCTTTTCAATAGCCTTGCTTGGCTTTGTAGGGGGCAAAGTGTTAAATTTCGGTGTTTTCTTTGCCAAAGTCCGCTCCATCTAATTCGAGCTCGCCAAAATCGGCAGTGTTTTCATCGTCAAATTTTTCATCACGGCTTATAATATCCTTGCCTTGCAAATACTCGAACCCTTGCTCTTGTGTGATTATGCCGCCTTGTATAAGCGTGTTAATCGTTTGTGCTTCGGTTGAATTTATTTGTGCTTCGTTTAAGGCGTTTTCAGTGCTTAAAGGCGTGAATTCAAAGCTCGGCATAATATCAAAGTCCAACTCATAAGCGAAGTATTGCAAAAACTTCTCTATAATCGGCTTAATAATGCTATTTTGCAAGCTCATAATCTCGTCATAATAGCTTTTTAAATCAAAATCGCCTGTGGCGTTAAATCCGCTGGGCGTAAGCCCTAAAAGTTTCACAGCAGGCATTCTAGCACTCACAGCGATATTTTCTTGCATTTGTGCTATGAGCTTGTCAAGTCCCGTTAAACTTGTGATTGTTTCATAATACTTCTCATCATTTGTAAGAAGTAGCGTGCCTGCGTTGTTGCGTTGTTTATTTACAACCGCAATTCTATCCACTGCTTCTTGTGCGTTGATTTTTGGCAAATCGCTTTGAATTATGATTGTGCGAAATCTCAAAAATATGTCGCTTAAAGCCTGTCTGCTTATATCCGCTTGCATTACATAATTTTTCATAAATTGGCAAAGCGAAATCCCCCCGTAATTGTAAAGCGGTTTAATCATATCAGGGCACTCGTAAAGCGAAACACACAAAAGCCGTGATTTATGAATTATGCCGCCGCCGCTTACAAACCATTTTTCAGGCTTCATAAAGCCCTTGTTTAAAGGGTTGCTTGTTTCAACTTCAACTGCACCGCACAAATAAGGCTCAACTACTCGCAAACCTTGCACCTTATTTTCTTTGGCAAACGCAAGGGCATTGTAAAGCGGCGTGTCGAGCTTGTCGGTGTTTGTGTCAATAAACACAAAGCCACTGCCATAAGTCAAAGCAGTTACAATCGCCTTATGTAGCACATTCCAAAAATTTAACTCTTTTAAGCGAGTTTCAAGTGCTTTTATAACTTCACTTTTATCGCCTTCAAAGTCCTCAATTTTAATCTCGCCACCCTTGCGTAAAATCTCATTAGCAATTTTACTCAAAGCATTGTTAATAATGCTATCATTTGCCAAATACGCACATTCGGCGTAGGGTAAGCG
>CAVKHV010000128.1:0-55916 GCA_963656085.1 Agathobacter sp. | reverse complement strand
CGCCACGATATAAATTCTGATTCTTGTACCGTTAAAGTGTGTTTACACAAAATTCTAAGAAGAGCCTTTGAAAGTTTAGCCCGCATTACATTCTCTGGCAACCGCTCACGTGCGGTTGTCTTTTTTGCCTGCTTTCTCTTGTCACCCGTAAACGGGTCACTGAATTCTTTTATACTAATTTGGTCTGCTGCATAATCCTTCTAACTGATTCCTTATGTATTCTGCTATAACTTTTTTTATTCCGACCGACTGTATCTACATAATATCCTCTGCACCAAAAACTTCTTGAGCCATACTTGTATTTTAAATTTGCATGTCGATCAAAAATCATCAATGTGCTTTTTCCCTTGAGGTATCCCATGAATTGTGCTATACTTATGTGCGGTGGGATACTCACCAGCATATGTATATGGTCGGGGCACGCTTCTGCTTCTATTATTTCTACTCCCTTTTGATTACATAATTTCCTAAGTATTGCTCCTATATCCTTTTTCAGTTTGCCATATATCTCTTTTCTCCTATACTTCGGAGCAAAAACTATATGGTACTGACACCTATATTTGCTGTGTGCTGTACTTTTTATCTCATTATTTTCTTTCATTTGAAAAACCTCCTGTTTTTTTAGTAATGCGGTCGCCAAACCACTACTATTTTACATGAGGTTCTTCTTTTTTTAAAGTCCTTCGGCTCGCATCAACCTCGCCTCTCGTTTTGCCGCTCCGCTCTTTTTTCTTCCCTCGGTAGAACCGAGGGTTTATTTCCACGTCTAAAGACACCAAAAAAACAGCGGTCAAGTGTTATAACTTGACCGCTGAAACTTCAGCATTATTTATTAATACGAAAGAAGCAGAGCCATATTACAATACTCTGCTTCTTCTGTTGTATTACACGAACCAAACCGTAACGGCAAAGCCGCCGACATAGAAATAGGGTTTTGTGTAATATTGTGTTGGTGGACCTGGTGATTCGCTCGTCGAACTCACCAGCTTCTATTTTTTCGAGGTCTGTAGCTTGCAGCTTACCGTCAGGGCTTGAAATATTAAAGAATATTTTTAAGCTATCGTCATAAGCGTACACCTCAGCAACAAAGCAAGTTATTATTCGTCTATGATATTCTTGCTCTGTCTCATTCGGATAGGGTTCAATATATTGCATAAGCATATAAAGAATTTCGTCCTCATTGAATTCGAGGTGTTTACCGTTAAGATACGCAAGCTCACCCTGAATAACGTTTTGCTCATTCTCAAGCTCTTGTAGCCTTGCGGGCAATGTTTGGGTAGCGGTGCCGGATTCTATGGCTTTAAGAATATTTGCAATTGCCTTTTTGTTATCTAAAAGCTTTTTCTCGTAAAAAGCAATTTCTGCGGCGGTATCATTTTGGCGCTCTTGTGCCGCGTATAGTTTACCTGCTAAAGCCTGTAAGACGTCAGACTGTAAAATGTAATTAACAGTCAGCTCTACAACTTTACGCTCAAGTTTATCGCGTGATACTTGCTTTTTATCGCAAGTGCGCTTACGGCCGCGGTTATTAGCGCAATAGTAGTAATACCATTTACGACCGCTGCGTCCTGTTCCGCTTACTCCCTGCATAGGGTCCTTACAATGACCACAAAAGAGTCTGCCTGATAAAAGGTATTCCGCTTTCGGTGACTTCGGAGCTTTACGGGTTCGGCGCTTCTCCATTTCCCTTTGCGCAAGGTTAAAGACCTCATCAGATATAATACGCGGCATACCGCCTTGAACGACAATATCCTGATACCGGTATTCCCCTATGTACTTGCGGTTTTTGATAATTCGGTCAATACTGCTTTTCCCGAACGGCTTCCCTTGCACGGTACGCAGTCCACGCTCGTTCAGGAGCTCACAGATAGCCGTTTTAGATTTGCCCTTGATATACATATCAAAAATCATTTGAACCGTCTGGGACGATTCTGGGTCAATCTGGAAGTGCTTCTGCTCGTCAACTGTATAACCGAGCGGTCTACCACTTCCCGTACTCTGACATTTGTGTGCGCTCTCGTTCATTCCCCTTTTGATTTTTTGCGAGAGCTCAGCCGAATAATATTCTGCAAGTCCTTCCATAAGACTTTCGAGGATAATTCCCTCAGGTCCGTCAGGTATGGATTCGGCAGCGTAAAAAATTTGTATACCGTTCTTTTTAAGCTCCCGCTTATAAATTGCGCTATCGTATTTATTACGTGCAAAGCGGTCCGTCTTATAAACGACAACCGCGTCAAATTTCTTTTTCTTAGCGTCGGCGATTAGCCTTTGAAATTCAGGCCGCTCGTCTGTTCGCCCTGAAATATGCCGGTCGCAGTATGTGCCGACTATTGTCAAGCCTCGTTGCTTGCAAAATTCCGTACACACTCGTAACTGACCTTCTATGCTCTGGTCCGTCTGTCTCGGCCCCGCGCTGTAACGGGCGTAAATTCCCGCATTCATTCGCAAGTCGCTCCTCTCTTAAAAATTTCGTCGTTGTGGTACTCCAGAAAGTCCCTACGCGGTGGAAATCGGGGGGGTAAAACCGACCCTTCGAGCTCCATGAGCCATTTGCGGGTAAATTCGTCGTCTGAGAGGGTCTTTACGATTGGTGAAATAAACACTTTTCTTGAGGGGGTGATTGTCATGAGGCCTTGGTCAAAGGCCATATCGTAAAACACATTTAAGCAAATTCCGTTTTCGGGATTCGTACGTTCAGACTCGGTACGACATTTAGAATAAGGTTTAATGTGACTCGCTTTAAGCATAATCGGTATACGACAGCCGGAAATATAGCAGTGGCAGTCATACGCCGAAAATACGGCCTTATGGAAAAAGTGGCGCTCCCTTGATACTCTGCTGCGGTCGGTAAGAGACGATAAAGGTCTGGCCCCTTGCAACGGCGACGCGTCAAATAACGCAAGTCCCGTAAGCTGTTCGGCCTGAACGCTAAGCTCTCCCCAATCGTGCTTAAACTCCTCGTAAATAAGCTTGTCTGCTTTCGCTACATTCCTTAAGCCCTCCCCGGCTTTCGGGTCTATATGCTGAAAGTTACGCATGCGCATTACGATTGAGGCGACAGAGTGCGGAATAATTTCCGATACCTGCTGAATCGCTTTATTTGAGGGATTTATTTGGCTGAGAGGAGTCACGCAGTAAAGCGCGTAAGCGATAATAATATCCTCACGGCTCCACGCGTTCACTTCATTTCCTCCTCAAGGTCATAAGCAGCGCACATTAACTTGGTTCGCCGCTTAATATCGAGACTGTTGAAAACACGCAAAAGCTCGGACTCCTCTTTTGAGAGCTCTCTGCCGTTTACAATATGAATCTCCCCGGAATTTTGACCGATAACTCCGTTATTAGAATGTATGGTATCAATTTTAACGCTGCTATTGGTCTCCCCTAAAAGGTAGTCCGGCGTAGTACCGAGCGCAGCGGCAAGCTTATGTATTTTATCGTGGCCTAACGACTTAATATAGCTTGTTTCCCACTTGCGCACGGTGCTTGCGCCGACACCGACCTTATCGCCCAGCTCTTGGAGCGTGAGACCTGCGTCGGTTCGCAGATTATGTATCTTAGTACCTATATTCATTTTAGCACCTCCGATAGTCATATTATAACACGCTTTTGTCAAAAAGGAAATGCTTTTTCTTAAAATTCAAAAAATTTTTCCAAAAAGCTATTTACAAACTCAATTAAGTGCGTTATAATAGGTCTGTCCTAAAAGACAAATGGCGGTGCATGCAAGCCCATATTTGTAGAAAGGAGACTGTATATCGTATGCTTGACACACGCTTATTGCGTTCTCAAATGACGCTAAAAGGAGTAAGTACAAAAGACCTTGCGGACGCGCAGGGCTGGAGTATGAGCACAGCTTATCGCAAAATTAACGGTGAAGTTGCTTGGCTTATTCCTGAGCTACAAATCGTTAAGAATTTGCTCGGCTTGGATTTAGCTACGCGAGACGCGATTTTTTTTGCGTCCGATTTGTCCTAAAAGACAAATATGCGCCGAGAAATCCATGACACCGCTCTTGCAAGAGAACAAATTATGCTTGACCTACTTTGCGCTGAGGTTAAGCGATTTTATGAAAACCCATTAAACAGACAAGCCTATGAAGCTTGGAAAAAGAAACAGGAGGCAAATTATGCAACAAATAACAATAACGGTCGATTTGACACTGGAAAATCTTGAAATTCTAAAACAGCTTTGCGGTGAAGCACCACGTCCCGTAAGAACAAAAAAGGAAGCTGCGAAACCTACAACTACTTCTACACCTGCGCCTACGCCAGCCGAGCCTACCGAAAAAGCTATTGAGCTTTCAGATGTACGAGCCCTTGCGCTTTCACTTTCAAAAGCCGGTAAGCAGGACGCGTTAAAAGCTGCGTTCGCAAAATTCGGAGGTAAAAAGCTTTCCGATATTAAGCCTGAAAATTATGCGGAGCTTATGACGGTGCTTTCCGCGGAGGTGACGGATAATGCCTGACGCTCATGCTTTGTTATCGGCAAGCGGCGCTCACCGCTGGCTTGAATGTACGCCGAGCGCCAGACTTGAGGAAACTTTTCCGGAATCCACTTCGAGCTATGCCGCCGAGGGAACGCTTGCCCATGAGGTTGCAGCTAATTGCGCGCTTTATTGGACTGAGCAAATAACCGAGGCCGAATATGAGAATAAGCTAAACGAGCTTAAACAGAATGACCTTTACACGGCGGATATGCTGGAGGACTGTATCAATTACGCAAAGCTGATTTACGATAAATGGAATAAGCTCAAAGAAAAATGCCCTGACGCAACGGTAATGATTGAAGCTCAAATTAAGTATGAGGAATGGGCGCCTGAGGGCTTTGGTACAGCAGACTGCCTGATTCTCGCTGACGGCTTTCTTGAAGTTATCGACTTTAAGTATGGTAAGGGTAAGCGTGTTGACGCTTTAGGAAATCCGCAAATGCGTATGTATACCCTCGGCGCTTACAGTACCTATGGTCTCGTTTTTAATGTTGAGCATATTACAATGACTATCTATCAGCCTCGTCTTTCCGGCGTAATGTGCGACGACGAAATTACGATTGCCGAGCTCCTTAAATGGGGCGAGGAATATGTTAAGCCGAGAGCTGCGCTTGCTTTCGAGGGCAAAGGAGACTTTTGCCCGTCAAGCGAGGTTTGTAAATTTTGCAAAGCAAAGCAGGTGTGCCGAGCACGCGCAAACGAAAACCTGAAACAGTTTGACGAGGCCCCGGATATTTTGTGCCTGACTCCTGATGAGGCGGGCCAAATTCTTGAAAAGGCCAACGATATTAAAGCATGGCTTACGGACCTTGAAAACTTGGTACAGTCTACGCTTCTTGAAGGCCAGCCGGTTAAGGGCTGGAAAATTGTTGAAGGTCGCAGCAATAGACGTTATGCCGACGAGACAAAAGTCGCGGCAGCTATGAAAGCGGCAGGATATAACGACGCAGTTATTTATAAGCCGAAAGAGCTTATAACTCTGACGCAAATGGAAAAGGACTTCGGCAAGAAAAATATTGCAACGATTCTTGACGGACTGATTATTAAGCCGGCAGGAAAACCGACTCTTGCACCAGAAACTGATAAACGACCCGAATTTAAGCCGGAGGAACAAATCCTCAAAGCGTTTGACGAGGAGGCCTGAATATGAGTAACACGGAAAGAATCAGAGCACGCAGGGCAGCGTTTTGCCGATTAAGAAAAATAGCTCTTTGTTCTATGGCACTCAATTTGCTCCTCGCAATCGCATTAACGGTCAGTATTTGTACGAGACCTAAGACCGCTGTAACTGCGCCTACGGAGGTACTGCAGTCTGCTGAGCCTGTTCAAAGTAAACTTACTCAGGCGGTATCTATAAAGCAAACTGAGCTTACTTCTCTCGGTACATATACGGTCACGGCGTATTGTGCTTGCGAAAAATGCTGCGGCGAGTGGAGTGCGCAGCATGAAGCCCGTCAAGGTACCGATTATATTCAGAGAACAGCGAGCGGCACAATTCCGACCGCAGGACGCACAGTTGCGGCAGACACCTCAGTTTTACCGTTCGGTACAGTAATTGTTATCGACGGTCATGAGTTTACCGTTGAGGACCGCGGAGGCGGCGTTAACGGTAAGCAAATAGATATATTTTTCGATTCTCATGAGGACGCCCTTAACTGGGGCAGACAGACAAAAACAATTTATATTAAAGGAGATAAATAATTATGGCTACTACAACTCAAATCACTACCGGAAAGGTACGCTTTTCTTACTGCAATCTTTTCACTCCCCGCGCCGCTCAGGAAGGCGCTCAGGCAAAGTACAGCGTTACGCTGTTGATTCCTAAGTCCGATAAAGCTACCGTTGCAAAAATCAAGACCGCTATTGAAGCGGCAAAAGCGAATTATCTCGCAAAGAACAGCGGTAAGAAACTTCCGGCAAATCTCAAAAGCACTTTGCACGATGGAGACGGCGAGCGTCCTAACGGCGGCGACTTCGGCGAGGAATGCAAAGGCTGCTACGTTATGACCGTAAGCTCTAATAATCAGCCGGTTATTGTTGACGCAAATAAAGTGCCGATTACCGATGAGCGCGAGCTTTATTCCGGCTGCTACGGTCGTGCGATTATCAACTTTTATGTATATGACACGCAGGGCAACAAAGGTATATCCGCGGGTCTCAACGGTATTATGAAACTTTACGACGGTGAGCCTCTTGGTGGCGGCGTTGTTACTGATTCTGATTGGGACGACGGCTGGGAGGACGAGGACGGCGACGACGACCTCCTTGGGTAATTGCTATGAGGACGTTAAGCATTGACATTGAAACGTACAGCCCTGTTGATTTAAGAACGCATGGGGTCTATGCTTACGCCTCTCATCCGGATTTTGAAATTTTGCTTTTCGGTTATGCCTTTGACAATGAACCGGTGCGGCAGATTGACCTTGCTATGGGCGAGAAGCTGCCTCAGGAGCTCCAGAACGCATTGTATGACTCCGAAATTCTTAAGACAGCATTCAATGCTTCTTTTGAAAGAACTTGTTTAAGTGCGTTTCTGGGCTCCGTAACGCCACCGGAGCAATGGAGCTGTACGGCAGTATGGGCAAGAGAACTTGGCCTTCCTGCGACTCTTGAATCCGTCGGCGTGGTTTTAGGCTTGCCGGAGGAAAAGCAAAAGCTTAAAACCGGCAAGGCGCTAATAAGGTATTTTTCTATTCCTTGTAAGCCTACAAAATCAAACGGTATGCGAACGAGGAATTTACCGCAGCATGACCCTGAACGCTGGCAATTATACAAAGAATATAATATCGGCGACGTCGTAACAGAAAGAGAAATACGTAAAAAGCTTTCGCACTTTCCGATTTTATCGAGTGAGCAACAGCTTTGGGTACACGACCAGCATATCAATGACCGCGGCGTAGGCGTTGACCTTGAATTTGCCGAGGAGGCGGTTAAGATTGACGGCGTTATTAAGGCTCGGCTTTTAGAAAAAGCGAAAGATTTAACAGGACTTGAGAATCCGAAAAGCACAGCGCAGCTTAAAAACTGGATTGAGGAAACCGCCGGTATAGAGGTTGAAAGTCTTAATAAAAAATCAATACCGGGAGTTAGGGCTGAAGCTGATTGCGAGGACGTTGATAAAATGCTTGACATTAGAGTAGACCTTGCAAAAACTTCAACTGAAAAATATAATGCTATGCTCAGAACGGCTTGCCCTGACCGTCGTATCAGAGGACTTACTCAGTTTTACGGTGCAAGCAGGACCGGTCGCTGGGCCGGTCGGTTAGTGCAAATGCAAAATTTACCTCAAAACAAAATGCCTGACCGCGACCTTGATATTGCAAGGCAGCTCGTAAGAGCGGGCGACCTGACAACTATGGAGCTCTTGTATGACGATATATCAGGAACACTTTCGCAGCTTATAAGAACGGCGTTTATACCTCGTAAGGGCTGCCGCTTTATCGTCGCTGACTTCTCTGCTATTGAGGCGCGTGTTATTGCGTGGCTGTCAGGTGAAAAATGGCGCATGGACGTTTTCAATACGCACGGTAAAATTTATGAGGCCTCAGCCGAGCAAATGTTTCATTTACCGGCTGGCAGCGTAAAAAAAGGCGACCCTATGCGTCAAAAAGGTAAAATTGCAGAGCTTGCCCTCGGCTACGGCGGCGCAGTCGGTGCGCTTAAATCTATGGGTGCTCTTGAAATGGGCTTACAAGAAGCTGAGCTTAAACCGCTTGTTAACAGTTGGCGCGCGGCAAATCCTGCAATTACAAAATTTTGGTGGGATACCGACTCGGCGGCCCGTAGGACGATACAAACTAAGGCGCCTGTCTCTTTGCCGTATGATATGGGCTTTTTCAAAAAAGGGCCTTTGCTTAAATTGAGACTTCCGAACGGCCGGGAATTAAGCTATGTTAAGCCCGCAATCGTTAACGACAGTATTACTTATGAGGGTAATATTCAAAGCTCCGGCGCTTGGGGACGAATAGAGTCCTATGGTCCAAAGCTTGTAGAGAATATTGTTCAGGCTACTGCTCGCGATTGCTTGGCCGAAGCAATATCCCGTCTTGAAAATAACGGTTTTCCGGTTGTCTTTCATGTGCACGACGAGGTTATTTGTGAAGTGCCCGAAGGCGTAAGCTCCGCGAAAGAGCTCGGCGAGCTTATGTCAGAGCCTATCGCATGGGCTAAGGGCTTACCGCTTAGGGCGGACGCTTATGAATGCGAATATTACAGAAAGGACTAAGGGTTATGAAAATAGACGCTTTCAATAAAGCTGTTAAGGAACAGCTTTTAACATGCGAAAGCATGCTTATTACTAAGGGCAAAGAGTATGCGCCCGACGCCGAGATTGACCGCCTTGCGCATTTCAAAAAAGCAGCGGCGATTATTAACAGTACGCCTAAAGCTGCGCTGCTCGGTATGCTGACAAAGCATCTTGTATCTGTTTCGGATATGTGCGTAGACGGCCGAGAGTATACAGCTGAGCGCTGGAACGAAAAAATTACGGATAGCATAAATTACCTGCTCATTCTTAGAGCATTGGTCGAGGAGGAGCAGCATGGACAAAATAGAAATTAAGGTATTAAATCCGGAAGTCTTAAAAGAATCCGAAAAAATGATGGTCTGCGCCGCTCGGCTTACGCAACGCGGGCATAAAATCAGAGGCCTTGACGATTTTATGCAGCTCTATGAAAAGGAGTATAGCCCCGAAACTGTCAAGGCAATGACTTCTCTGCCTCACCCGACAATACAGAAATTCGGCGTTATAAATATTATTATAGTCGGTGCTTCGCGCAGATTTTTAGCGCAGATTACGCGTCATCAGAACGAGGTCAAATTTATGTCGGCCTCATTACAGTACAGCGATTATTCCGGTAATATGGATTTTGTGGTACCCTATAACCTGCTTAACAGTCCTACGAAAGTAGCGTATCTTTCTCAATGCTTAGCCTCAATGGAAAAATACAGCTTGCTTGTAGACTACGGAATCGATAATGATTCAGCCGGATATTTAGCTCCGCAAAGTCTCAGAAACGTACTTATCATGAGTGCGACGCCCTATCAATGGCGGCACATGATAAATCAGCGCATTTGTCGCCGCAATACGCTTGAAACACGATACGTTATGCTGAGAATATGGGAACAGCTTTTCAAGGCTGCTCCGGAAATGTTTTCGCCTGAAAATATGGGCCCGTTTTGCATGACCGGTACTTGCCGTGAGGGTAAAATGTCTTGCGGTAAAGTTATCGTGAAAGGTACTACCCCCGCCGATATTATAAAAGCTGATTTTCCGCTTTTGGTAAAGGAGGACGAATACAATGAAGGTAAAGCTGATTGACTTTGGGGCGCCTGAAAACAGGTGGCCGCTCAGGGCGCATAATAACGACGCCGGCGCTGACGTCTTTTCGCCGTGGAGCCGTACCATATATCCCGGTCAGGTATTAAAGATTCCGCTCGGCTTCGGAGTAGAAATTCCCGACGGTTATGTCGGCTACATATTTCCGCGCAGCAGTCTGAGCGCTCAGGGCATTGTGTGCCAGCTTCCGCCTATTGACAGCGGCTACCGCGGCGAGATTCACGCCGTTATCGCTAATGTGGGAAACGACGGCTACGATATTAAGGAAGGCGACCGCATAGGGCAGCTTGTAATTATGCCTGTGGTTATAGCCGATTTTGTAACGACAAAAGATGAAAGGGGCTGCGGTGCATTCGGCAGCAGTGGTAAATAGCTATGAGAATAGATAAAGATAATTATTACCTTAATATTGCCGAAGTCGTGGCCTCGCGGTCCACTTGCCTTAGACGCAAGTATGGCGCCGTTATTGTAAATAACGATGAAATAATCGCGACCGGCTATAACGGCGCTCCGCGCGGCGAGCCTAATTGTTGCGATGTCGGAGAATGCTATTGCCGGTCGCATGAGAATCCGATAGGCACAGGAGCCGCAAAACACGGAGCGCAATATGGGTCTTGTGTTGCCGTTCATGCGGAGCAGAACGCTATTATATCGGCTTCGCGGAAAGATATGCAAGGAGCTGTCTTATACCTTGCTTGTCTCTCGCCTGATATAGACCCTACACCTTGTAATATTTGCGACCGTATGATTAAAAACGCGGGTATTGCAAGAGTTATCGCGAGAGCAGGCTCATTTTAATGCCTACTCTCGTAAATGACGGGCTTGTAACGATTGCGGTAGGCAGCTCGCGTCGTTCAACGCATTGGCAAAACAAAGAAATTCTTTGGTCGGAGCTTGCACATAGGCTTGAAATTCCGACCAGAACGCAAGAATCAAAGGACGAATATAAACGGCTACCTAAATCCCGTAGAGACGATATAAAGGACGTAGGCGGCTTTGTGGGAGGCACCTTAAAAGGCGGTCGCCGTAAATCTGAGGCAATTACTCAGCGCAGGCTGATTACGCTTGACCTTGACTCGGTACCCGCCGGCGTGGACGTATGGTCCGCGTTTGAGCTTACGCTTGATTACGCCGCCGTTCTTTACAGTACACACTCTCATACCGAGAAAGAACAACGCCTCCGTATTGTGATACCTCTGTCAAGACCCGTAACGCCTGATGAATACGCCGCAGTTGCGCGCCGAGTCGCGGGCGATATAGGAATTGACATGTGCGACGATACCACTTTTGAGCCACACAGGCTTATGTATTGGCCGAGCGCTTCTATTGACGCGCCGTTCAGATATGAGATTGCAGACGCCCCGTGGCTCAATGTTGACGAACAGCTTGCAAGGTATCACGATTGGCACGACCCGACCGAATGGCCCGTATCAAGCCGCAAGGTCGATATAATGACAAGGCTTGCTAAAAAGCAGGGCGACCCGCTTGAGAAGCCGGGAGTTATAGGTGCTTTTTGCCGCGTGTATTCAATCGAGGACGCAATAGAGCAATTTTTGCCTGAGGTATATACAAAATGCGATAACGGTCGATACACGTATAATAACGGCTCAACCGTAGGCGGACTTGTGCTGTATGAGCACGGAAAATTTGCGTATTCTCATCACGGCACCGACCCCGTCAGCGGTAAGCTCTGTAACGCATTTGACCTTGTAAGGCTTCACATGTTCGGAGACCTTGACGACGATGTAGCGCCGGGAACAAATATGGGAAACCGGTTACCCTCATATAAAGCCATGTGCGAGATTGCGATTGAGGACGAAGCCGTCAGGCTTGACCTTAATACGCATAAGCTCGCGGAGATTATAGATAAATTCGACGAGGGGCAAGAAACGGACTGGATGAAAACTCTGACGCTCGTTAAGGGCGGCAGCGGAAAAATCGAGTCCTCTATCGAGAATGCGCTTATTATTATGAGAAACGACCCTAAGATTAAGGGCAGTTATTATTATGATTCTTTCAGGGAGCGGCCGGTCGTCTGCGGCGATTTACCGTGGCAAAAATTCGAGGCCCGTACTTCTGATTGCTGGGACGATACCGACGACGCCGGCTTTCGCCTGCACCTTGAAAAGTTTTACGAAATTGAAAGCGCCGTTAAAATCCGGGACGCTATTGAGCTGGCCATGCTTGAGACCACTCGGCACCCTGTCAGAGAATACCTTTCTTCGCTGGTTTGGGACGGCGTTAAAAGAGCAGATACTTTGTTTATCGACTATCTCGGCGCGGAGGATTCCGTGTATACGAGAGAGGTTACGCGTAAGGCGTTAATCGGCGCCGTTGCCCGTATTCTCTCCCCCGGTTGTAAGCATGACCATGTGCTCGTGCTTGTAGGACCGCAGGGCTGCCGTAAGTCTACGACTCTTGCAAAGCTCGGTAAAAGCTGGTTTTCCGATTCTCTTTATACCGTAAGCGGTAAAGACGCCTACGAGCAGCTTCAAGGGTATTGGATAATAGAAATGGGAGAAATGGCTGCGACTAAAAAAGCCGACATTGAGCAGATAAAGCAATTTGTATCAAAGCAGACTGACAGCTACCGCGCGGCGTATGCCAGACGGACTCAGGAACACCCGCGACAGTGCGCATTTTTCGGTACGACAAACGACGAGGAATTTTTAAGAGACGCTACCGGCGGCCGACGCTTTTGGCCGGTTACGGTTACGAACGCAGGTAAGGTATACGGCGACGAGCTTACTCCTGAAATCGTGGACCAGATATGGGCTGAAATCGTTACGCGCTATTACGCAGGTGAGCAATGGTATTTAACGCCTGAGGTTGAAGCTATGGCGAATGAGGTGCAGGAGCGGCATACCGAGCTGAACGCTAAGCAAGGGCTTATTGAAAACTTTCTTGAAGTTCTTTTGCCTAAGGATTGGGACGAGCGAGACCTTGAACAGCGCCTTATGTTTTTGGACGGCGGATTCGGCGAGCATGAGGAAGGTACCGAAAAGCGTATGAGGGTTTGTGCCATTGAGATATGGCTGGAGCTGTTTCACGGTGACCCGAAAGGGTTCACACCGTTACAAGCCCGTGAAATTAACAGCGCGCTTAAAAGGATTCCCGGCTGGGTACAGCACTGTTCGACTTTTTGCGGTAAGCTTTATGGTCGGCAAAGAGGTTTTGTACGCCGTGAAACTGAGTAGCAGTTATGATTTTTAACTGCTACTTTAGGTTTTGAAAAAGGTAGCAAAGTAGCAGAAGGTAGCAGAGTCCTGCTACCTAAAAAAGCCTTTGTTTATAAGGCTTAGGGAGCAAAAGTAGCAAAGTAGCAGTTTTTTTCTATAAAAATAAAAAACTAAAGATTAGGGAGAATTTATATATAAAAATCTCCCTAAACGCAATATTTTAATTTATATAGGAAAATCTGCTACTCTGCTACCTCGGAGGTTTTATGTTAGAAAGTAGTTTGGAGCAATCCTTGCGGAAGTATGCCGTCCGGTGCGGTGGGAAAGCTTACAAGTGGGTAAGTCCGGGCTGTACCGGAGTACCTGACAGGATTTTCATTTTTCCCGGCGGTAAAGTGATATTTGCGGAGCTGAAACGACCGGGCGTGAAAGACGGCAGGAGTCCCAGACAGAAAAAAGTGGGTCGAGACCTACAGCGGTTAGGCGTAAATATCTGGTTGATTAACGACCGGACGGATTTTATAGAAAGATTAAAAAAGTTAGGAGTGGAGCCGCTTGATATATGAGCCGTTTGAGTATCAAGTATTTACAAAAAACTTTATTATAGAAAACGCCGAGGCCGGTATATTTCTTGATATGGGGTCCGGTAAAACAAGTATAACTCTGACGGCCGTACAAGAGCTTATGCGAGATTATTTCGAGATTCGGAAAACTCTCGTTATAGCGCCGCTTGAGCCTGCAAAAAACACATGGCCCGACGAAATCAAAAAGTGGGACCATTTACGGGACCTTACGTTCAGTATGTGTATAGGTTCTGCAAAAGAAAGAATCGAAGGGCTTGAGTGTGACGCAGATATTTATATTATAAACCGTGATAATGTTTCGTGGCTGGTAGAGTATTATAAAAAGAAATGGCCGTTTGATATGGTAGTGATTGACGAGCTGTCAAGCTTCAAGTCGAATAAAGCTCAGCGGTTTAGGTCTCTTAAAAAGGTAAGGCCTTACATAAAGCGAATTGTCGGACTTACCGGAACGCCGGCGCCGAAGGGGTTACTGGATTTATGGGCGGAGTGTTATGTGCTTGACGGCGGAAAAGCCCTCGGCAAAACGCTGACGGGGTACCGCGATACTTTTTTCGTGCCGGACAAGCGTAATGCGCATACCGTTTTTTCTTGGAAACTTAAAGAAGGCGCGGAGGCGGAAATATATAAAAGACTTGAAGGACTATGTATCAGTCTTGACCCGTCTTTATATTCTAAATTACCTGAGCGGCGATATATCCGTCGAGAATTTGAGCTGTCTCCTAAAGCGAGAGAGCTTTATGATACTCTTGAGCGCGATACTCTTTTACCGTTTGCGGACGGAGATATTGACGGAAGCACCGCGGCGGTGCTGCGCGGGAAATTATTGCAGCTTTCAGGTGGCGCGGTTTACGACGAATACGGCAAGGTCAAAATTCTGCATGATGAAAAGCTGGTTGTTTTGGATTCGCTTATTGAGGAGGCTAACGGTCAGCCGGTATTGATTTTTTACGGATATAAGCATGAGCGGGATAGGATTCTTGAACGCTATCCGGAATCGGTTACGGTAAAAGACGATAACGCGGTCGAGCGTTGGAACCGCGGAGAGATACCGATTCTTTTAGCGCACCCCGCAAGCGCCGGACACGGCCTTAACTTACAGTCAGGCGGGCATATTGCAATATGGTTTGGACCTACCGATAATTTAGAGTATTATCAGCAGGCTAATAAACGCTTGCACCGTCCGGGGCAAAAATATCCTGTTTCAATATTTACTATCGCCGCAAAAGATACTTGGGATATACCGGTTTTAGAGTCAAATTTGTTGCCTAAAGAGGAACAGCAGAATGCGTTACTTGAAGCGGTCAAAGCGAGAATTAAGGAGGTTGTATAAATGCAAGAGGAATATTTAAGGCTGATAGCCGACGACCCTAAGCAGTTTTTAAGCCGTAATTATAAAATCGAAATGCGAATAAAGTCTAAGCGAGACAGAATCGAGCATTTACAGAATATTTGTCAGGCTACTACGCAGGAGCTGAAACCGGTAGTCGTTTATACTGGACCGTCAAATAAAATTGAACGGTGTATGTCAGAGGCTATCGACCTTGAAACAGAGATACTGCGAGAAATAGCAGAGCTGAAACGTACGCAGCGAGAAACTGCGGAAGCTATTCAAACGCTGCTTGACGATATTACGCTTATTACCCTTATGGAAAAGAGGTATTTGTCGGATATGCGCTGGGAGGAAATCGCCGTAGATATGAATTACGCTTATCGCTGGGTTATGCGGCTGCATGTAAAAGCGTTAAAGCAAATGAAGCAATCGGCGAAAAGCCGCTTAAAGTGCAGCTCAACAGCGTTATAATTACAAAGTGGAATCTCAGGTGGAGATTCTTTTAGCGGTATAGCATTATACGGGCCTCCGATTTAATGCTATACCGCTTATTTATGTCAAAAGAGAGGTGGTGACATTGGCTAAGTTAAGCGACAAGCAGCAAAAAAAGATACTTGCGGAATACATTGAGGGCGGTACTTCTCTACGCAAATTAGCGAAAAAATACGGCTGTTCTACATACCTTATTAAGACTATTCTGGATAGCGATAAAAACCTTGAACAGAAAATTACGCATAAAAAAGAGGAGAATGTTCAAAGCGTTTTGGCCTTTATGGATTCTAAGAAAAATGATGTTTGCGGACTGATTGAAAAGCTACTCGTAGCAATGAATGACCCGCAAAAGATAGCTGCTACTCCCCTTAGTCAACTTGCCACTGCTATGGGTATAGTCATAGATAAATATACCGCTACCGAAAACTTAAAGCCCTTAGACTCAAGAGCGAATAACCTCTTTGCGGCTATGGACGCTTGGGAGGAGGACGACTTCAATGATTTACCAGAAGTTCAGCAGGCGTCAGAGCGCAGTGCTGAAATGGTGGAAAATGACAGCGCACAAAAATAAAGACGGTATTATTTGCGACGGGTCAATCCGTTCCGGTAAAACCGTTTCTATGGCGGTCGGTTTTATTCTTTGGAGTATGTCTTGTTTTGATAATCAGAGCTTTGCTATATGCGGACGTACTATTGAAGCTTTGCGGCGTAATGTTATCGTGCATATACCTACATGGCTTGAAGGGCTTTTCGACATAACGGAACGTCGAAGCGAAAACAAGCTAATTGTAACGGCGCGCGGCAAGACAAACACTTATTATCTGTTCGGCGGGCGTGATGAGTCCAGCTATACGCTGATTCAAGGTATTACCCTCGCCGGTGTTCTGTTTGACGAAGTCGCGCTTATGCCGCGGTCATTCGTCGAGCAGGCAATGGCCCGCTGTTCGGTTCCCGGTTCAAAATTCTGGTTCAACTGCAACCCGGAATCACCGGGGCATTGGTTTTATAAAGAGTGGATATGTAAGCAAGAGGAAAAGAATGTACTCTACTTACATTTTACTATGGACGACAACCTAAGCCTTTCGCCGCGTATTAAAGAGCGCTACGAGGGGCTTTATTCCGGCGTGTTTTACGAGCGGTATATCCGCGGGCGCTGGGTGGTTGCCGAAGGATTGATTTATAGCATGTTCAATCCTGATTTTCATATCGTGCCGAGTATTCGGCGGCCGTATGAAAAATATTATATTTCCTGCGATTACGGTACTATCAATCCTACGTCTATGGGCCTTTGGGGTCTTGCAGACGGTAAGTGGTACCGTATAAAAGAATATTATTTTGACAGCAGGAAAAAGCAGCAACAGAGGACCGACGAGGAGCATTACGCGGCATTGCTTGAGCTTGCCGGAGACTTACCTGTCTATAAGGTTATCGTCGACCCCTCTGCTGCGAGCTTTATCGAGTGCATACGCAGACACAATAAGTTCAATGTAGACCCGGCCTCTAACCGCGTGCTTGACGGTATTCGTGAAGTAGCGTCGCAGTTAAGAGCCGGGAATATCTTTATTTGCGACTGCTGCGCCGACTGCATTCGCGAGTTCGGTCTGTACCGCTGGGACGAAAAAGCTCCGGACGACCGACCGCTAAAAACCGACGACCACTCAATGGACGATTTACGTTATTTCGTCCGTGCGGTGTTCGTGCCTATGAAATTTAGTTTTTAAGGTGGTGAGACTATATGCCATTGTTTAAGAAAAATTTAGAGCAGGAGCTTTTTACGGCTCAGCTTAAAGCCGGTAAGCCTATGACCGAGCTTGAGTTCTTTGCGACTGAGCTTACCCATTGGGAAGGCTCCCCGCAGCGCGCAGAAATGATTGACGGCGACCGATATTATAACGGCGCGCATGACATATTAAAGCGCAAGCGTACTGTTATCGGAAAAGACGGTAAAACTGTTGAGGTCAAGCACCTGCCGAATAATAAAATTGTTGATAATCAGTACGCGAAGCACGTCGACCAAAAGAAAAATTATTTACTTGGCAAGCCTATCACCTTTGAAAGCAGCAAAACCGATTATGTAGAAAAGGTTAAAGCGATTCTCGGTAAAAAGTTTATGCGCACTCTGAAAAACGCAGGGCTTGACGCTCTCAATACCGGTATTTCATGGCTTTACCCCTACTATAACGAATCTGGTGAGCTGGTTTTTAAGTTTTTCTCAGGTTATGAGATTTTGCCGTTTTGGAAAGACGCGGCGCATACCGAGCTTGACTGCGCATGCCGTCTTTACATTGTAGAGACTTATGTCGGCTCCGAAAAGAAGCTTGTTAAAAAGGTCAATATCTTTAAGACAGACGGCCTTTTCACTTATATATTTGAGAACGGTGTGCTGACGCCGGACCCCGATGAGCCCCCTGTTTCCTATCTCAGCGCGGACGATAAAAAGTATTATAACTGGGAACGGCTTCCGCTGATTCCTATTAAGTGTAATGCGCAGGAAATTCCGTTGATACGCCGCGCGAGGTCATTACAGGACGCTATTAACCGTCTGAGGTCTGATTTTGTAAACAACATGGAGGAGGATATTCATACAACAATCCTCGTTCTTAAAAATTACGACGGTCAGGACCTCGGCGAGTTTAGGCAGAACCTTGCGACCTACGGCGCTGTAAAGGTGCGTTCGGTCGAAGGTGTTCAGGGCGGCGTTGATACTTTGACGATTGAGGTTAACGCCGAAAACTATAAAACCGTGCTGGAAGGGCTTAAATCCGCGCTCATTGAGAATATGCGCAGCTTCGACGGTAAAGATGAGCGCTTAAAGGGTACTCCTAATCAGATGAATATTCAGTCGCTTTATATGGATATTGACCTTGACGCTAACGATATGGAAAACGAGCTGCAAGCGGCCTTTGAGGAAATCCTTTGGTTTATCAATCAGCACCTTGCGAATACCGGCGCCGGTGATTATGAAGGCACCGAAATAAATGTTATTTTCAATCGCGATACGCTGGTTAACGAGTCCGAGGCAATCGAAAATTGCGGTAAATCGGCCGGCATTATTTCAGATGAAACGATTATTGCTCAGCATCCGTGGGTCAGAGACCCGCAAAAAGAGCTTGAAAAGGTTAAAGCTCAGGACACCGACCCTTACCGCAATGCTTTTGTTATGGGAGGAAAATCAAATGAACAGAATCCCGACGGGGCTTGACCGTTGCGTGTGCTGCGGCCGGTATGTTCCCGAAGGTCGTCAGGTATGTACTGAGTGCGAATATGCGGCACAGCAGGAATGCGAATATAAGCCCCTTCCTTCTTGGCGGCAAGTCTGGCGTATTATTAAAGCAAAGCTTTTCGGAGGTTTAAGATGAAAAATGGCGCGTACTGGAATAACCGAATGCGAATCCTTGAGGAAGCTTTGCTTGATACCGGTTATGAGTACGTACAAAACCTTGAAAAGCAATACGAGCTTGCGATAGCTGAGATTGACCGTAAAATCGCAGCGTGGTATCACCGTTTTGCAAAAAACAACGAAATCACGCTTGCCGAGGCTAAGCGGCTCTTAAACTCTACCGAGCTTAAAGAATTTCGCTGGACCGTTGAGGAATATATTAAAAACGGTGAGTCGCTTTCTGACGAATGGAAAAAGCAACTTGAAAATGCGTCCTCACGCGTCCATATTTCGCGTTTAGACAGCTTAAAGGTACAGCTAAGGCAAGAAGCTGAGGCTTTACACGGAAGTCAATTAAAAGCGACCGAAAGCCTTTTAAGCGATATATACCGAGAAGGCTATTTTCATACTGCGTTTGAATTTCAAAAGGGCTTAGGCGTTGGTTGGTCGCTGCACGGCTTGACCGGCACAGAAATTCAAAAGGTTTTGTCAAGACCGTGGACCGCAGACGGGCAAACATTCAGGGACCGCGTATGGGTAAATAAGCAAGCGCTTGTAAACAGTGTAAATACAAACCTTACTCAGATGATTATGCGCGGCGAAGCTCCCGACAGAGCTATTAAGGCAATCGCTAAGCAGTTTAATGTTGCAAAGAATAAAGCGGGGCGCTTGGTTATGACCGAATCCGCCGCTTTTTCATCTGCGGCACAAAAAGATTGCTTTACTGCTCTTGACGTACAGCAATATAGAATAATCGGAACGCTTGACAGCGAGACTTGTGAATTATGCGGCGAGCTTGACGGTAAGGTCTATAAAATGAGCGATTATCAAGTCGGTACTACTGCGCCACCGTTTCACCCATGGTGCAGGTGCTGCACGGCTCCCTATTTCGCGGATATGGACGACTGGGATACATACCGTACTGCAAGAGACGATTCCGGTAAAGTTTATAATGTTCCGTCAGGCATGACCTACAAGGAATGGTATCAAAAATCAATTACACCTACAAGTGAGCCAAAAAAGGAATCTCGCATTAAAGATTACATAAAGACCGATACCGCCGATAAAACTCCCGGTGATTCTTTATCTCAGTATACGGGTAAAAACGGCGAGCTGATTCCCGAACGCGAACAGCTTCACCGTGAAATTATTGACAGTTATTTTGAAAACGTTACGCCTATTAACGGTCAAGCGACTTTTACAGTTATGGGTGGCGGTCCGGCTTCCGGCAAAAGTACAATGATTAAATCCGGTGTGGCAACATTACCGCAAAACTCAATTACGATTGACCCTGACGCGATAAAAGCAAAGTTGCCTGAATATAATAAAATGCTTGCGCTGAATGACCCCGGAGCCGCAAATTTTGCGCATGAGGAAAGCTCAGCACTTGCAAAACGTATAATGAAAATAGCAACTGAAGGCAATTATAATTATACGCTTGACGGTACCGGAGACGGTACGATTACTTCTTTGACAAAGAAAATTAAGCAGGCAAAAGCGGCTGGGTATTCGGTGCAAGGTCTTTACGCTACCGTGCCGACGCAAACTGCTATTTCCCGTGCCGTTGCACGAGGTGCAAAAACTGGTCGTGTCGTTCCCATCAGTCGTATTACAAGTACGCATAAAGCGGTTTCGCAGATTTTGCCGGAATGCGCAGAGCTTTTTGATTCCGTTAAATTATATGATACGACTGACGGCGGAATACTAATCGCAGTGGGCGGAAACGGGCAAAAGCTAACAGCAATCAAAGGAAAAGAGGACCTTTTCCAAGCGTTTTTAGATAAAGCTTTTGAATAATAAGCAAAGGCGTTTACATTTTCTATTTTGCGTGATATAATAAATATTGAGGGAGGCAGAATTATGACAAAAATAACCGACGCTAATAAGCTTGACCGCATTTACATGAGCGCAATCGGCGGATATGGCCTTGACGATTTTGACCCTCCTGCCTCAAAAGAGGACTGGAATCTTTATTATAAAATGCGTAAAGAAATTAAAGACGCAAACGAAAAAGCAAAACAAGAGGGTCGGTCAATAGTTTGGGAAATTCCCTTTGATATTGACTTTACTAATGACTGAATTATAATAACTCCAAAAGCTCCCATATCGCATTTTCTTATTCAGGCGGTAAAAATACCAGCCTTTAAGATTAAAATGCGATATGGGAGCTTTTGGGCTATCTAAGGAGGATATTATGACTATTACGGTAATTAACAAGGAAACAAAAGAGCTTATTGCGTCTGTCAGCGAAAAAGATATTATCGTTAAAGACGGCTATGAGGTTTTGGTCGATAATGACCTTGATGCTGAATCTGTTATAAAAGAGCTTAAGACTTCTATTGATTCAGCCATTCATGATATAGCTCAAGCAGATTAACTGTATTTTTAATTTGCTCAGAGTAAAGCGTAGCAATGAGTTTATGAGTATCAACCTTATTATTGCTTGACGCTTTACTTACAGCAGTTGAAATATCTTGTAACGCTTTATCGGAATAAGTTATTAAGTTTTTTCTGAAGTCCGAAAAATCTTTCATATAAGCACCCTCTTTCAGTTGTAAAACAGAAGCGCGCCGCAAGTTAGTCTAAATTGTTCCTTGTGGATTTGTCTGGATTTGATACGGGGGTATCAAGTCCGTTTATATTGCGAATATGGTAGTTTTCATAATTACCGGCTTTTATTTGCCGAACGAATTGAGCGCGAGTATAGGACGCTCCGGTGTAGTTATCTCTGAATGAGATATTACGACCGGTTGCGGATTCACTCGTAACTGTAATTCTTTTCGCCATATTATCAGCTCCCTTCTGCTTGCGAAGCGCTTCTGTTTCTAATATTTTACAATATATTGTTGCAAAAGTCAATAGCAAACACAATATGTTGATTAAAGCACTACTTACCTCAACGGGTAAGCAGTGCTTTTTTCATATAAATTACCGCGAGTCCAGCGGAAAATAAAAAAGACGCTGACATACCGGGACTGGCCGGATAAAAAGGATAGTCAGAGAAAAGGAGACACGTATGTTAGACTGGCTCAAAACAATTTTAGGAGACGCCTACACCGAGGACCTTAATAAAAAGGTCGCGACCGAAATCGGCAAGAACTTTATAGCGAGGTCCGATTTTAACGCAACAAACGAAGCTAAGAAACAGCTTGAAGCAAGCCTTAAAGAGCGTGATACGCAGCTTGAAAACTTGCAGAAAAGCAATGGCGACGCCGCAGCGTTAAGAGAACAGATTACTCAGCTACAAGCTCAGAACGCCGAGCAGGCAAAAGAACACGCCGCAGCAATTAAACAGCTCAAGCTCGATAGCGCAGTCGAAGCCGCGCTTGTTGGTGCTAAGGCAAAAAACATTAAGGCTGTTAAGGCCCTTCTTGAATTGGACAAAGCTGAGTTGGCCGAGGACGGAACGGTAAAAGGTCTTGCAGAGCAGCTTAAAGCGCTTACAGAGAGTCCCGATACTGGTTTTCTGTTTAACACCGACTCAAAGAAATCCGGCTCTTTCAAAGGCGTAAAACCCGGAGAGGGAAGCGACGGCAAGGCTGCCGGTGGCGCAAAGGACCCGAAAGAAATGACTTACGACGAGCTTTGCACTTATCTTGCCGACAATCCAGACGCTCAGCTCTAAATGCTGAGTCAGTAAAAATATTGAAAGGAAGATTCAACAATGGCAAATGCAAAATTTGATTCTAAGAGTTTCAATCAGGAAGCTTTTAGATACATGGTAGAGCGCATTCCTAATCTGAAAATGAATGAGCTCAAGAAATCCCGCGCTCTTGCGGGCAACCCGGATATTCGCGGAGTATTCTCCAGTCAGAACGGCGTCGCTTACGCACGCCTTGCTATGAGAGGCCTTATTGACGGCGACGCGGTAAACTATGACGGCAAGACCGATATTACCGCGACCTCGACAAAGACTTTTGAGCAGGGTATGGTTGTAGTCGGCCGTGCTAAGGCATGGACTGAAAAGGACTTTTCTTATGACGTAACCGGCGGCGTTGACTTTATGCAGAATATCAGTCAGCAGGTCGGCGAATATAAGGACGGTCTCGACCAAGATACTATCCTTGCTATCCTCAAGGGTATTTTCGCAATGACAAGTGCTAAGGGCAAGGAATTTGTTGCTAAGCATACTACCGTTGAAAACGGCAACATGACCGCGACAACCCTTAATAGCGCAACAAACAAAGCTTGCGGCGCAAACAAGAAAAAGTTTACTCTCGCTTTCATGCACTCCGATGTTGCTACCGGACTTGAAAACCTTAACCTTATTGAGCGCTTGAAATACACCGATAAAGACGGTATTACCCGCGAGCTTGAGCTCGGTACATGGAACGGTAAAATTGTCGTTATCGACGACGACATGCCGATTGAGGAAGGCTATTTTGACGCAACTTCCTCTGCTCCCGGCGCTGTAAAAATCGTTGCTAATTCTGCGACGCCGGCTACGGGAGAAATTAAGCTCAGCGGTGTAGCTCCCTATTTCGGTGAAAAGACTCTTGCCGCTGATGATTATGTCATTAAGGCTCCGGGTTATATTACCTACGCTCTCGGTAACGGCGCATTCTCTTATGAGGATATTGGTGCAAAGGTTCCGTATGAGATGAATCGTGACCCGAAAACAAACGGCGGCGAGGACACTCTTTATATGCGTCAGCGCAAAGTTTTTGCGCCTTACGGCATTTCTTATGAAAAGACCTCGCAGGCAAGCCTTTCACCGACTGATGATGAGCTTGCAAACGGCGCTAACTGGGACCTCGTTCATTCCGGCGAATCTACCGCAGCGAGCCGCTCGTATATCAATCACAAGGCAATTACAATCGTTCGTATTATCTCTAAGGGCTAAAGGAGGCTTAGGCTATGGCTACTATTCAAGAGCGTATTGAGCAGTTTGTTCGGACGGCGCAGAATATGTCAAGCCTCGACCCTGATTTCCTTTATGATGTCGGTAAGCTGTTAATTACTCTCGGCTATGAAATGCAGGAGGGCGACGATTGGCTGCTCGGATTCTGCGTACAGACGGCAGAAGCGAAAATCAAAAACAACTGTAATATTGAAATTATACCTAACGAGCTGAAAGAGCTCGCGGTCCGCTTATCGGTCGGCGAATTTTTTAAGGCTAAAAAAGGTATGGGCGCATTACAGGGCTTTGAGATTGACCTTTCCGCCGTCGCTTCATCTATTAAAGAGGGCGACACAACCGTCTCCCTTTCCGGCACAACACCGGAACAGCGGCTCGATATACTGATTGACAGCTTTACAAGGCTTGATAATATACAGCTTGCCAGATTCAGGAGGCTTGTATGGTGACGAGTGCTTACAGAAACGCGATTATGAAGCTCTGGGACGGCCTCTGCGACGCTTTTACCATAACTGCGGTAAAAGATAAAGGCACAGGCAGAACGGTCCAAACCGAGACCGTATTGTTTCGTAACGAGCCTTGCCGCGTCTCATACAGCAGCATAGCCTCAGCAAGTCCTCAGAGTGAAGCCGCTGACGTGCGGCAAATTATAAAGCTGTTTATTTCAAAAGACGTAAAAATACCCGAAGGTGCAAAGCTTGTAATTACACAGGAAGGCCGTACAGAGAAATACCGCCGCGCCGGTAAGCCCGCAGTTTACAGCGTTCATCAGGAAATCATGCTTGAGCTTGTAAAGGAGTGGGCGTAATGGCTAAGTGGGGTTCTTGCGATTTTCGGCAGCTTAAAAACCTGCAAAAGAATTTACGTCGGCTATCTGACGCCGATATGACTACATTTTGCGAGGACTGCTGCAAGGAACTTGCCGCGCGTCTGCTGGCGCTTGTAATACCGAGGACTCCCGTAGGTAAATATCCTAAGTCCTCAGGTAAAAAAGGCGGTACGCTGAGACGCGGCTGGGGTGCTAAGAACGGGGCCGAAGCGGTTAGCTACGCAAACAGCCTTAAAGTAAGCAAAGTCGGAAACTCTTATATGATTGAAATTATAAATCCGGTCGAATATGCCTCGTATGTTGAGTACGGACACCGTACCCGCGGAGGTGCGGGCTGGGTTAACGGCCGATATATGCTTACCATATCCGAGGAAAAGCTGCAGCAAATGACACCGGCTATCCTTGGAAGAAAATTACAAGCTAAGCTCAAGGAGGTTTACAATGTCTGAGATAAATACGCAAAAAATTCTTGACGGAATCACAAGGGCAATAAGTGCTGAATGGCCTCAGAGTCAAATATTTGATGACGAGATAGAACATGGCTTACGACCCGGTGATTTTAATGTAATTTTAGTAACCTCCTCACAACAGCAAATCGTCGGAGAGCGGTATAAACGGACGCCGCTTTTCGACGTTTTGTATTACCCGAAAAACGGACGCGAGGATTGCTATAAAGTTGCAGATACACTAAGCTTGCTGCTCAATGTCATTTCCTTAGCTGAGGGCGACCTGCTCAGAGGCACGGGACTTGATTTTGAAGTAGTTGACGGTGTGTTGCATTTTTATGTCCGTTATACCCATTTTGTAAATCATAATGGTACACAAGAAAATGCTATGGAAACATACAAAATTAAGCAGAAAGGGTGAGCAAAATGTCAAAAGAAACTAATGCACCAGCAGAGCAAGCTTTGAAATTTTCAAAGGCTCAACTTATGGAGTCAATGAAATACGCGAAGCGTCGCGACCTGCTTACCGCTATTTTAGAGGACACAAAGGAATATACCACCGCTGAGGTGGATTCAGCAATTAAGAAATTTATGGAAGGTCAGGTGAAATGATATGGCTCTTGGTGGAGGACTTTGGGTAACGCAGAATAAAACATTACCCGGATATTATGCTAACTTTACAAGCACCGCGCGAGCAAGTTCTAACTTGTCTGAACGGGGTGTAGCTGCGGTTCCGCTGGAGCTTGATTGGGGGCCAGTCGGAACCGTATTTACAGTAACGAATTTGGATTTTCAAAAAAATGCTCAAAAGATATTTGGCTATCCTAACGATTCAGAAAAATTATTACCAATAAGAGAGCTCTTTAAAAATGCAAATAAATTGTACATTTACCGATTGGCAAAAGACGCTCAAGCCGCGTCAAACAATTATGCCGTTGCTAAACACCCCGGCTCCAGAGGTAACGATATTACAATAATACTCAGCAAAAGCATTGATGACAACACATATTTTGATGTTAAAACCTATTTAGATTCTACACTTGTAGACAAACAAACCGTTAATACAACAGCAAACCTTAAGGATAACGATTTTGTCAAATTCAAAGTAGGTATACCTTTAGTTGAGACTTCTATAAAACTTAGCGAAGGTCATAATGGTGTTGCTTTAACTGGCGCAGTGTATCAAGACTTTCTTGATAAAATTGAGTCATATAATTTTCAAGCGCTCACTTGCCCCGCTCAAACCGCCGAAGTTATTGCCACTTTTATCGCTTTTACTAAGCGAATGCGTGATGAGGTCGGCGCGAAGTTTAAGACGGTTGTATATAAGACCGCTGCCGATTACGAAGGCGTTATTAACGTTGAAAATACGGCAACCGAAAACAAATACGGTCTTGTTTATTGGGTGGCCGGCGCCGAAGCGGGCTGCGCCGTAAACAAATCTAACACAAATAAGCAGTATGATGGTGAATTGACTGTAAATGTGGACTATACTCAGGCTGAGCTTGAAGCCGGTATTAAAGCCGGTAAGTTTATGTTCCATAATGTTAACGGCGAAATCCGCGTACTTGAGGATATTAACTCTCTTACCACTATTTCAGATGAAAAAGGTGTGGACTTTCAATCAAATCAGACCCTTAGAATTTGTGACCAGATTGCTAATGATGTCGCAGCTATGTTTGCAACACGCTATTTAGGTGTAGTGCCTAATGATTCCTCGGGCCGTATTAGCTTGTGGAATGACATTTGCAAATTGTTTCAAGAACTTGAGAACATACGGGCCATAGAGGATTTTGACACAAATTCGGTAGTAATAGAGTCAGGTGATGATAAGAAAGCTGTAGTATGCAATATATCCAGCTTGAATGTAATTAACGCTATGAGTCAGCTCTATATGAGCGTTGTCGTAGCTTAAAGGAGGTAACGATTTATGCAGCAGGCTATTATGAATGCTATGGACGCAATCGCCGGCTCTCAGGCGAGCGCGTTTGTTACAATGGCTGACGGTAACAGATATTGTTTTATGCAGCTCTATTCTTTTGAGTCCAATATTGAAGTCAATGTCGTTGAGGTACCAATTCTCGGCAAAACCGGCAAGGGCAATAAGCCCGCAGGCTGGAGCGGAACATGGAGCGGCACCGCGCATTACAATCAGTCTATTTTGAGAAAAATGTGGCTTGAATACAAGAAAACCGGCATTATGCCGCTTTTCGATATTCAGGTAACAAACGAGGACCCGACCGCTTCGGTCGGCCGTCAGACAATCATCTTGAAAAACTGCTTGTCTAAGGGCGGAATTCTCGCTAAATTTGACGCCGATTCCGATACTCTCGACGAGGATATTGAGGGTACATTCGACGATTGGGAAATGCCTGAGGAGTTTGCGCTTCTTAACGGCATGAAATAATAACGGAGGAATTTGATTATGGCTAAATCACTCAGCGCATTCCTTGCGCAAAATGCAAAAAAGATTGACAATCAGCTTATTGTTGCTTCGCCCCGTTTTGTCGGCGAGGACGGTAAGCCTATGGAATGGGAAATTTGTTGTATCACAGCAAATGAAAATTCGCAGATTCGCAAATCCTGTATGCGCAGCGTCCCCGTTCCGGGCAGACGCGGACAGTATACGCAGGATTTTGACGCTGCGGCCTATCAGGCTAAAATCTCGGCGCGGTGTACGGTGTTCCCGAACCTTAATGACGCCGATTTGCAGGCAAGCTACGGTGTAATGGGGGCAGAAAACCTTATTACTACTATGCTGACCGCAGGTGAATTTGAGGATTATTCCGCAAAGATTCTTGAACTCAACGGCTTTTCTGGCTCGGATGAGCTGATTGACGAAGCAAAAAACTAATCACCGGAGGCGACCCGGAAGCGAATTACGCTTATTATTGCCTCCATAAATTTCGCTGGCGGCCTTCTGAATTTTTGGCGCTCGACCCTTACGAACAGGCCTATGTTATTGCGGCTATTGATATAAAGGTTGAGAACGAAAAGAAAGAGGCGCAAAAGGCGAAAAGTAAAGCTCGGCGGAAAAGATAACGCATATTCGGTCCCTCGGATATGCGTTATTATTTCGCAGAAAGGAAGGTGTTTATGGCTTCTATTAAGTCGCAACTGGTGCTCCACGATGGCATGACCGGTACGCTGCGGAGCATTACCAAAGCGCTTAATATGACGTTAAGCAGCTTTGAGGCTATGCAGCGGTCCTCTGGCAAGACCATTAACACCGCCAGTATTTCAGCCGCGCGTACGGAAATCGGCAAAGCTAATGCAAATCTTGAGCAAATGGAGAAGCAATACCAGCAGATTCATGACCAGCAAGAGAAAAACAACCGCAGCACCGTAACCGGTACAAAGCGGACAAATGAGCTGTTAAATACAGTAAAAAGGCTCGCCTCTACTTACCTTGGTATGCAGGGGCTTAAAATGCTTACAAACTTGTCAGACGAATTGACAAGTACAAAGGCCCGTCTTTCGCTTATCGTTGACGACGGCGGCAGCGTTGAGGACTTGCAAAGACGAATTTATGCGTCGGCGCAGAGCGCCCGCGCAAGCTATACCGATACAATGTCAACGGTGGCTAAGTTGGGTCTGGTAGCCGGTAAAGCCTTTTCAAATAACGCAGAGCTCGTAAAATTTACGGAGCTTGTAAATAAAAACTTTGTTGTAGGCGGCGCATCCTCGACTGAGCAATCCAGCGCAATGTATCAGTTGACTCAGGCTTTGGGCTCAGGGCGTTTGCAGGGTGATGAATATCGCTCCATAATTGAAAATGCTCCCTTGCTTGCAAAAAGCATTGAGGACTATATGCGCAATGTTAAGCAGGCAGAAGGTACAATGAAGGATTGGGCTTCTGAGGGAATGCTTACGGCCGACGTAATTAAAGCGGCCGTTTTCCGTTCCGCTGACGAAGTTGAATCCCGCTTTGAGCAAATGCCTATGACTTGGTCGCAGGTATGGGCCTCCATGAAAAACAAAGCGACCGTTGCACTTGACCCTGTTTTACAAAAAATAAACTCGCTTGCAAATAACCCGAAAGTACAGCAGGCAATAAACGGTATAGTCGCAAACCTTGGGCTTATGGCAGCCGTTGCGCTTGACGTGTTTAACGCTGTTTGCGCGGTCTACAACTTTATTGCGGACAACTGGGGTGCTATTGGACCTATAATCATGGGCATTGTTGCGGCCTTACTGTTATATAAAACAGCAGTATTCATAATAACCGCGATTGAAGCGATTGCAGCCGTAACAAAAGGAATATTTGCAGCCGCTACTATGATGCAAACGGGCGCGACATTCGCCGCAACTGCGGCTCAGTATGGCTTAAATGCAGCAATATGGGCATGCCCGATTACTTGGGTAATTGCTTTAATAATCGTGCTAATTGTACTGGTTGCGATTTTCTTTGAACAGGTTGTTGGTGCTATATGGTGGCTCGGCGCACTGTTTAAGAATATAGGTCTATGGATAGCAAATGTTGCAATCGCAATATGGAACAGCATAAAAAATATAGGACTTTGGTTTGCTAACCTCGGTCTCAGTATTTGGGCGGTTATTAAAAATGTCGGACTGTTCTTTGCTAATCTCGGCATGGGTATCTGGAATGTAATGAAAGCATGCGCAAGTAACGTCGCAACCGCTTTCAAAAATGGCTGGATAGATATTCAGGTCGGGTTCTGGAGCATGGTTAACATTATCATGCAGGGTCTTAAAAAGCTCGCAGAAATGGCTAATAAGGTACTCGGCTGGATGGGCGTCAATATTGATACTTCCGGTCTTGACTTTGCGGCTAAAAAAATCGATGAGCTCAACAGCAAGCGCGAGGAATACGCAAGCGTCGGAGAAGCATGGGACGAGGGCTTCCATACATTTGAATACGCCAGCGTGTCAGACGCATGGAATACTTATGACGTAGACTTCGGCAAAGGCTGGAGCGACGGCATGAATACATTTGATGTATTTCAGGACGGCTGGGGCTCTGAGGCCTATGGTGCAGGCGCTGAAATCGGACGTAATATTAAGAGCTCCCTTGGCGATATGCTGTCGCTTGATAATATTACTAAGCAATTCGGTATTGACGATAGTCAGTACGGCCTTACCGATTATTCATCGCAGCTCGGTAATATCGGCGACGATACTTCAAGTATTGCCGGTAATATCGGCGACGATACTTCAAGTATTGCCGGTAATACCAAAAACACCGAGGAGGACCTTAAATATCTGAGAGACCTCGCTGAAATGGAAGCGATAAACCGCTTTACTACGGCAGAGGTTAAAATCGATATGACCGGCATGACAAACAAAATCGACTCAAACATGGACCTTGACGGCGTATTGACTGTATTGACCGAAGGATTTTCAGAAGCTCTCGAAATGGCGGCAGAGGGGGTGCATAGCTAATGTATTCAGTTTTTCTTGACGGCTGGCAATTCCCCATTACCCCGTCAAAGTTAAATGTATCAATTAAGGGAAAAAATAAGACACTGACGCTTGTCAACGACGGCGAGATAAATTTCTTAAAAACTCCGGGACTTACCGAGATAAAGAGTTTTGACGCTGTTTTTCCTATGCTTAGCGCGTACCCTTTTTCTGTATATCAAAACAGTTTTAAGCCTCCTGAATGGTACCTTAGCAAGCTTGAAAATATAATGCTTGCTAAAAAACCGGTACAGTTTGTAGTTAGCCGTGTATCACCTGCGGGCAAGTTGCTTTTCAGCACAAATTTGCAAGTAAGCCTTGAGGACTACGAGATAAAGGAATCCGCGACGGACGGCTTAGACGTAACCGTATCAATTACGCTGAAACAATATAAAGCCTTTTCAACAAAAATTGTTGCGGTAACGATTGAGCAAGCGAGACCCGGAGTTAATGCAAAGAAAACCGCCTCTGTATCAAACACACGGGCAGCTACTTCGGCGCCGAAAGCTAAAACCTATACCGTTAAAAAAGGCGATTCCCTTTGGGCGATAACAAAAAGGTATACGGGAAACGGAGCCCGCTATAATGAACTTTATAATGCGAACAGGAGCATTATTAAAAATCCGAATCTAATCTATCCGGGGCAGGTGTTGACTTTGCCATGGTAGCACAAATTTTGATTCAAAGAGGAAACACCGTATACTATCCCGCCGTTGAGGAAGGCATAACGCTTGACTGGACGCGTAAGGGCTCTCCCGGTAAGCTGAAATTTAATGTTATTAAAGATAATGTTATCAACTTTCAGGAAGGCGACCCCGTCAAGCTGACCGTCGACGGTACGGATATGTTTTACGGATATGTTTTCAGCAAACAACGGTCAAGCTCTACGCCTTATCTTATTGAGGTTACGGCTTATGACCAGCTAAGGTATTTCAAGAATAAAGATACCTATAATTACGCAAATAAAACCGCGACCGAAGTAATACGCATGATTGCCGACGACTTCGGTCTACGCGTCGGTACGCTTGAAAATACGGGATATAAAATCAAGTCCCGCGCCGAGGATAATACAAGTTTATTTGATATTGCGCAAAATGCGCTTGACGAGACCTTGAGAGCAAGAACTCAGCTTTATGTTCTCTATGATAATGTCGGCGCGCTGACGCTGCGCAATATTGAAAGCATGAAACTCAACTTGCTTATCGACGCCGACACAACCGGAAGTTATTCGTATACAAGCTCAATCGACAGTCAGACCTACAATCAGGTCAAAGTCACGTATGAGAATAACGACTCCGGCAAAAGAGAGGTATTTATTACAAAGGACTCCTCCCATATAAATGAGTGGGGCCTCTTGCAATATACCGATACCGTGGAAACCTCGGCAAACGGAGCGGCTAAGGCGGAAGCTTTATTAAAGCTCTATAACACAAAAACGCGTAAACTGACCGTCTCAGACGTTCTCGGAGATAAACGCGTTCGCGCCGGCTGCTCGGTGGTATGTAAGCTTAACCTCGGAGATATAAACCTACAAAGTTTTCTTATGGTTGAGCAGGTAACGCATACCTTTAAGAACAGCGAGCACACAATGAGTATGAAATTGAGAGGAGGAACATTTGTTGCCTGATTTGAACAGTTTTCTTGCGGATATAAAACGCGCCGCATTAGAGGCGGTTATGGCCGCAAAACCTTTTTCTCTTACATTCGGTACAGTAGTAAGCACCTCGCCGCTCAAAGTGTCGGTGGACCAAAAGCTGA
Source organism: Agathobacter sp. (assembly GCA_963656085.1). GTDB lineage: Bacteria > Bacillota > Clostridia > Oscillospirales > Acutalibacteraceae > CAVALG01. The sequence goes on along the minus strand of CAVKHV010000128.1, from coordinate 23,813 downwards.
CTCTTTTTGCAGAGCAGTTGATTCTTACAAATGCGGTCCGCGATTATTCAGTAATGATGACCGTAGACCATACCACGGAATCGGCTCTCGGTTCAGTAGACCTTACGCATAATCATAAGTATACCGACACAACCGAAGAAAGCTCAACTACCCGTACTACGCAGGACGGCGGTAAAAAAGCCCTCGGTCATACGCATGCCTATAAAGGCACTAAAAAATATACGGTTTATCTCGGCCTTAAAGTCGGCGAACGCGTTATTCTTTTACGGGCTGACGGCGGCCAGCAGTATGTTATTCTTGACAGAGTGGAGGTGCCGAAAGCATGATACCGAATGTAACAAATGAACTTATTTTAGACGACATTACGCTTGAGACACAACCCAGCCGTACTTACGGCTTTGAGATTGAAGCTAACAGAATCCGCGGAACAACCGACGAGCAAGACGCAATGCGTCAGGCGATATACCTCATATTGAATACCGAGCGCTATCAATACCCGATTTATTCATGGAATTACGGTATTGAGCTTGAGCATTTAATAGGACAGCCTATCGCGCTCGCCTTACCGGAAATTCAGCGCTGTATCACTGAGGCGCTGCTGCAGGATGACCGCATTACCGGCGTCGACGAATTTGACTTTGAAACACAAGGGAAATGCGTACATTGCAGCTTCCGCGTAACGACTATTTTCGGTGAAATCAAAGCTGAAAAGGAGGTAAATATCTAATGGGGCTTTATGAGGACCAAACCTATGAGACTATAATGGAACGCACCCTCGGACGTGTAAGTTCCGCTTTTGATAAACGCGAGGGCTCGCTAATCTATGACGCAACCGGACCCGCAAGCGCCGAGATTGCATTGCTTTATATCGCGCTCGACTATATGCTGACTTGTATGTATGTCGATACCGCACCGAGAGAAAATTTGATTTTACTCGGCCGCGAACGCGGTATACTTCCAGACGAAGCCTCATGTGCAGTAGGTATTGGAGAGTTTAATATCGACCTTGATATAGGAACGCGATTCTCTATTGAACAGTTTAACTATATCGTAACCTCGAAAATAGACACTCACAAATATTACCTTACCTGCGAAACCGCCGGCTCTGCGCCTAACGCAACGCTCGGCGACCTTATTCCTATCGATTATATCGACGGACTTACAAGCGCAGTGCTTACCTCTATTGAGATTCCCGGTAAAGACGAGGAGGAAACCGAGGTTTACCGTGCGCGCTTAGTAGAGAGCTTTACGTATCAGTCATTCGGCGGTAACAAGATTGAGTATAAAACAAAAATACTTGACCTTGACGGTGTAGGAGCCGTTAAAATCTATCCTACTTGGAACGCCGATATTACGCCGGCGAGCCTGATACCGTCTGAGGCCGTAGGTACTTGGATTGAAGCAAATAAAGCAAATATTCCGGCGGGCGTACTTACATGGCTTAATACGGTCTATAAGGCCGGAGCGGCTAAACAGTTAACGACCGGCGGAGCGGTAAAAGCTGTAATTCTCGATAGCACATACGGCCCCGCAAGTACAGCGCTTATCAATACCGTTCAAACGGCAATCGACCCCAGCTCGAACGCCGGCGAGGGCGTCGGCCTTGCGCCTATCGGTCATATTGTAACGATAGCAAGTGCAAAGACAAAAGAAGTAAATATCAATTTCGGTACAATAGACTACCAAAGCGGCTGGGACTGGATGACCGTCAAGCCCTACGCCGAAAAAATAATTGACGATTATTTGCTGGAGCTTAAAAAAGCTTGGCAGGATTCCGATAATCTGGTAGTCAGAATTAGCCGAATTGAGTCGGCAATGCTTTCCTGTAAAGGTATAACCGATATAGGCGGAGCGACTATCAATGGCAGTACCGAAAACCTAAGCCTTGAATCTGACACGATTCCCGTGCGCGGCGAATTGAGCGCGGAGGTATAAGCCTTATGGACAGACAGCTTTATGACTACCTTCCCGCTTTTCTCCATACCGTTCAGGAGCTTATGGAAATAATGCGTGCCGAGCAGCCTGAATTTGACCTACTTTGGAAGGCAACCGATGACGTTATGAATGAGCGGTATGTTGATACCGCTACCGCGTACGGTGTGGAACGCTGGGAAACGATTTTACAAATTACGCCTAAAGCGTCTGAAACCTTAGAAATACGAAAAGCAAGAATTAAGCAGCGTATAGGGCTCATATTGCCTTATACGCTGCCTTGGCTTAAAACAAGCCTTGCTGCACAATTCGGTGAGGATAAATACTCAATATGGCTTGATAAATACACTCTTTATCTTGCCGTAAATCCCTTAGATGAGGAAACCGAGCAAACACTTCTCAGCTTGCTTGAATCGTTGCAGGAGCTAAAACCGGCAAATGTTATTTTGCAGGCTGCCTTTCGTTTTTTACAAGGCCTCAGACTCGGTAAAACCTTTTCGCATTACCTTGACGCTACGCCTCAGTGCGGAACGCTTGTATGCGGAACATATCCAAATACGGCTACTCTCGGAGAATCCTATAACACGGAAATGAGACTTGCCGCAAGACTCAATAACTATCCGACAGCAACAGCCGTTTGCGGTGCGCTTGCCTGCGGAGAGTAATAAAAAAGGAGGGCTATTAAATGGCTTTTTGGACTTCCTCGTACCTTAATAAGCTGAGAGACAAAATTAAAGTCTCTATTGCAAAGGTACAGTACAAAGTCGGCTCTACTTGGTATACGGCCACGGTAAATCAAGTAACCGTAAGCGGTACGCAGGTCATACTTCTTGTTTCGGTGCCTAATTCCGGTAGTGCGCAAACGATTACAGGAGTACGAATCTACGATACCGCGGGAGACCTTGCAGGCGAGCAGACCTGCAGTATCACGCGCACAAGCGCTCAAAATCTTCTGCTCAAATTTGAATTTCCACTGGCGGAGGTGTAATTAAATGTACACAAAAACATTTTGGAAAGACCAGATTAAAGACAGCTCCGGTAAAGTTATTCAGACCGGCACGCCTATCGACCAAACGAACATGAATAACATTGAGCTCGGCGTCTTTGAAGCACAGGTGACGCAGGATATTAACGCAATTATTAACCGGCTGCAGGCAGATGAAGCAAAAGAAGCGGTTCCGCTCATTATGAAAAATCAGGCGCTCACCGCGGGCAGCAATTCAATCAGCTTACCTACGCCCCGCAATACTACGGTATACTCCGTAATTCCAATACCACAGGCTACAACTGCGTATACAATCGCAGTCACAGCCACGCAGAAAAATGGGTTTACCGTTCAAGCGGTAGACACATGTACTGCAACTTTTGTAATTACAGGAGGTATGCTGTAATGGCTAATGTTATTATTAAATCTGATGACCGCAGAGCGCATGAGGCTATGATTCTAAAAAGCTTCGGCACAGACCCAAACAGAGCAACTGCTGAGCAGCGTGAATGCGCCGCACAGATTGCGCATGATACAAATAAACTATTCAGAACGGAGGGTCACGCAAATGATTATTAAAGAAGTAAACGCAGGACAGAAAATCGCCTATGAGGTAGCAAAGAATAAAATTACCTTCGGCGATGACGAACTTACACTCAACCTCTCGAAGTACGAGCGTGATAATGAAATCGTTATCAATATTTGTAGCGACAATGAGATGATTATTACCTCAGACCTGTCTCAGAATTTCGTAGCAAATATTATTATTCCCGCAAGGCAGTATACCGAGGGCGAGAATCCTCAGCCCGTACCGTTCAGCATGGACCGCGTAGAGCTCGACCTCTGGGCTCTCGTAGATAGCGAGGTGGAATAATGGCTATGACAGATTTAGAGGTCGCTGTTCAGCTTTTAGGCGGTCCTACGAACAAAGTCATTTATGATAATCTCGGCTTGCCGAGTATTATGGTACGCTTTGATAAAGGAAACAATTCCGACGTAATCACCGGCGGCAGCGAGCAGACACACGCAGCCTTTCGCGTAAATGACGCGGAAATTCCCGCGTTTTGGTATAGCAAGTACCAGAATATTATTATTAACGGTAACGCTTATTCCTTACCCTTGCAGGACCCTAAACATACAATTAACTTTGATAACGCAAGAATCGCTTGCGAAAACAAAGGTGCGGGCTGGCACTTAGGAACAAATGCCGAATGGGCTTGGATTGCGTTACAGTGCCGCAAAAACGGCTTTGTGCCGCGCGGTAACAACTCTTACGGCAAAGATTGTAGCCGTACAGATGAAAAAGGCGTTGTAGTACACACCTATGAATCAAGCGGAACAACCTATAACGGCAGAGTCGCAACCGGCTCAGGCCCTAAATCGTGGGCGCATAACAATGACGCAAGCGGCGTGTGGGACCTTAACGGTAATGTGTATGAATGGGTAAGTGGATTCCGAATCAAAGACGGCGAAATCAATATTTTGCCGTATAATAACGCCGCTGATAAAGATAATTCTCAGGCGGCCGCAAGTACGCTGTGGAAGGCTATTATGCCAGACGGCTCTCTTGTTGACCCCGGAACGGCGGGCACTCTGAAATATGATTACACCGTAGACCCCGGTACCGTAAGCGCTGAAAAACAATTTTGTGTAAATACAACCCTTGCACATAAGCAAATATCCAAAGCTCCCTACGGAGCAATTAGCTTTAACGCTCTTACGGCTACGTCCGGCGTAACCGTTCCCGAAATCATGAAAACTCTGGCACTCTATCCAGCAGATACCGGAGACCATGGCGGTGACAGAATTTACATGAAAAATATAGATGAAAGGCTTGTTTACCGTGGCGGCGCTTGGCACAGTGCGGACATTGCTGGCGTTTTCAGCTTCTACGCTTACAACCCCCGCGATGTCGCTATCAACAATCTCGGCTTTCGCTCAGCTTTTGTTGAACTGTAAACTGATTACCGCAAACTGTCGGTCACACGGTAGCGCGACCTGTAAAGGAAAATAACTATGGACGAATTCATATTAAAGCAGAAAATCAGCGATATGCTGAAATACGGAATGCCTATTGCAATGCAATTCGGTAAACCTTATCGAACAATCGCGGTTGACCTTAAAAGCTCTATGCTGAATCTATATCGGCTTTCAGTTACAGTTGAGCGAAAATATTATAAAAAGACTACCTTACAGGACTTAGATATTGAGCTTGACTGGCTGAGACATTTAATTCGCATGGCAAAGGACAAAGCCTACTTCGGTCCTAAATATCCTCCTCCGCTGGCATTTGCAAAATATGAACGCTGGGCTATGCTGCTTGACGAAATCGGTCGCATTCTCGGCGGATATATGAAATACGTTCAACGCTAAGCTTATGGGGACGGGCCTATTTTATGTTTACCGAGGCGGCAACTGGAACAACACGTCCAATGCTGGCGTTTTCAACTTCAACGCTAACAACACCCGCACTAACGCTGACAACAATATCGGCTTTCGTTCCGCTCTGCTGCTATGCCGAGTAGGCTATACGTTGCCTACAGGCGCGTATCAGTGCATAGTACCAAAGGGGTCAGTCTCCCTTCCAATAGGAAAAAGATTATTTTGCTGAGAAGGCGGAAACGTCACGCTCAGCCCTCTCAGGAGGTTTATATGCCTACCGCACTTGTAAATGTGTTTGATAATATGTGTTCGTTTGAGTCCCTGTATAAGGCTTACGACAATGCAAGAAGTAAGAAAAATTATAGGCTTGAGGTTATGCGTTTTACCGCGGACCTTGAGCCTAATTTGTTTGAGATTCAGCGCAAGCTTCTCTCAGGCGAATATCAAATAAGCGGGTACAAAGTTTTCTTTATATACGACCCTAAGCTCCGCATGGTTATGGCGGTACAATTCCCAGACCGTATTGTGCAATGGGCTGTATATGATACGCTGTACTCTTTTTATGATAAAACCTTTATTGAGGATAGCTACGCATGCAGACGAGGCAAAGGTACTCATAAAGCGGCCGACCGACTTCAATACTGGCTTCGTCAGGTTAACCGTAAGTCAGACAAATGGTATTATCTTAAACTTGATATAAGCAAATATTTTTACCGTATCTCACATGAGATTCTACTTAATATTATATCTCGGCGCGTAAAAGATGAACGCCTGCTTGATTTGATTGCAAAAATTATCAGCTCTAACGGTATGCACTTCGGAATCCCACGAGGGCTTGACCCCGGAATGTGTACTGAGGATATGCGGCTTGAGGACACGGGAATCCCTATCGGAAATTTAACCTCTCAACTGTTCGCTAATATCTACTTGAATGAGCTCGACCAATATTGCAAGCATATCCTCCACGTTCATTATTATGTCAGATATATGGACGACGTTATCATCTTATCAAACGATAAAAAGCATTTACAGGAGCTTAAAAATAAGATTGAAAGCTTTCTGAATACGGAATTACAACTTGACCTTAATAAGAAAACCGCAATACGACCTATCTCTTGCGGCGTTGATTTTGTAGGTTATAAAATGTGGCCCGAATACAGAAAGCTCAAAAAGTCATCTGCACGGCGAATTATCAGAAAAGTTAAAACGCTTAGTGCTGATTATGCTCTCGGCAAAATTTCTTTTGAGGACATACGCCGACGCATAGCTTCCTACAACGGAATCTTACAACATGCAAATAGCTATGGCTTACGCCAGAAAATAGACGCTATGTTTATTGAGCGTACCGGCCAGCCGGCACCGTGGCCTAAAAGGAAAGGAGGGTAGTTATGAGCCTTGCGACACTAACGACTCTAATCGCCGAGTTTAGTACCTTAGTCGGTATAATCGTACCCGTTATTATTTCTATTAAGAAAATAGCTAATGGTACAAAGTGTGAATTGCGTAGCGAAATGCTGCGCATTTATTATCACAACCGGGAAACCGAAAAAATCAGGCAATATGAGTATGAAAATTTCGTCATGCTCTATGAAGCGTATAAAGCTCTCAAGGGTAACTCTTTCATAGACAAAATCTATGCAGAGGTAAAAACTTGGGACGTATTAACTTAAAGGAGGAAATCTCAATTATGAACATTTTAGCAAAAGGTATTGACGTTTCTGCTTGGCAGGGACAAATAAACTGGGACAAGGTAAAGGCTTCCGGCATTCAGTTTGCAATTATTCGTTGCGGCTACGGCAGCGATATTGCGTCGCAAGACGACAAATACTTCACGCGTAATATTGCTGAATGTGAGCGCATGGGCATGCCTTACGGTATTTACTTATACAGCTATGCCGATAGCGTAGAAAAGGCAAAATCCGAAGCAAGCCATGTTTTACGCCTTATTAAAGGGCATAAACCGGAATACCCCATTTACTATGACCTTGAGGACGCTAAGACTACCGGCAAATGCAGTAAAGCGCTAATTCTCGAAATAGCTAAAGCCTTTGTAGATACTCTCGAAGCGCAAGGCTATTGGGTAGGAATCTATGCAAATAAGTATTGGAATACAACTTATTTGACGGATTCGTGGTATAACTCAAAAGCGCGCTGGATTGCGCAGTATTACACCGAATGCACTTATGCCGGCGAATACGGAATATGGCAGTATAGCAGCTCCGGTAAGGTTGACGGCATTACAGGAAATGTCGATATGAATTACGCATACCTTGACTATCCGAGCCTTATAAAAAATGCCGGCAAAAACGGCCATACGACTGCGCAGCCGGTTAAAAAGAGCAATGACGAAATCGCGCAAGAGGTCATAGACGGCAAATGGGGTAACGGCGCAGACAGGAAAAACCGTCTCTCTGCGGCGGGCTATGACTATCAGGCTATACAGAATATCGTCAATCAGAGACTCACAAAGAGCAATCTTAAATCTATTGACGAAATTGCCAGAGAGGTTATTCGCGGCGCTTGGGGTAACGGTGCCGAAAGAGTTAAGAGACTTACCGCTGCCGGATATGACGCTAAAGCCGTACAGGATAAAGTAAATAAATTGATATAAGGAGAGTGTTTATTATGAAAAACAAAACTATTAAATGGCTAAAGGCCGCAGGTGTTCGCGCCGTAAAAACGATTGCACAGACCGCAGTTGCCACTATCGGCACGGCCGCAGTTATGGGTGAAGTAAATTGGGTAATGGTCGCAAGTGCTTCCGCTCTTGCAGGTGTTTTGTCGGTTTTGACAAGTATCGCCGGACTCCCCGAACTTAAAGACGCTGACTAAGAAAAAGCCCAGACGGCTGTAAAGCTGTCTGGGCCTATTCTTTTACTCTGTTTCTTAGCGTTATCGTTAAAAGCGCATACAAAATACCCGAAAACTCCGAGCACTTTGTCGGCATACAAATCTAAGCAAACACGTTAAAATTATAAATGTCAAGAGCACTTGACAAATAAAAAGAAAGCCCGCTGTTCCAGCAGCAAGCTTTCAGAGAGGAGGTCAATCATGGACGGATATTATACGTCCTACGGGTACATGGGTCTCATAAACGGTGAGTACATGCTGTTCGCAACCGAAAATGAGTATTATGAGTACCTGACTGACGGCTAACCTCAGTCCCCGAAGCACGAGCGGTCTTGCGACCGCTTGTGTGTAAGGTACTTTATATTATAACGCAAGAAAAGCAATTTGTAAACTACTTGGAGGAAAATAAAATGAAAGAATTTTGGTGCGTAAATCAGAAATACTTCGACAGTGGCTATGTAAAGGTCATTGTCTATGCAGTTAAAGCAGAAGCTAAGCCCGCAAACGGACAGCGTGAAAATATGATGTGCGATGAGTATCACGATTACTTTGATACCTACGAGGAAGCCCAGCGCTTTGCTGCCGAAGCTAAGAACGCCTAAGCGATACCGTTAGAAGCACACAGCGAAATTGCTAAAAGTCTGGCCGTTTCGTCGGCATACAAAACTAAGCAAACACGATAAAATATTAAATGTAAGGTGCATGACACTTTGGAGATAAGGAGATTAAAAACATGTTTAGACACGAAATCGATTCATTATTTACAAAGAAAGTTGCCGAATATATTGCAGCCGGATACGTTATCAATAGCAATACAATGTCTGGTAGTCAAGGTGAGATTGGAAAAATTGACTTGCACAACGGCAACACCTACATTCGTATTATGCTTGACACAACATACTCATGGAAAGACGGAGATAAAATCAATCTTATTGTCGGTCGTATTACTGACAAGGTTTACCCCGTCGGTCATTGCACCGTTTGGAATCAGAATCTTGAAATACTTGAGGCGCAGTCTTTTGTTAAGTTAAGTGAAAACTGGTATGTGCTTCCTAAGGAATACCCCACTATTTCTGAAAAGCAGCAGGCTCGCGCTCCTAAACATTATGAACGTTGTGAGCAAGTTGCTTTTAACGATTCTGCGAAAAAGATAGTGCTTTCATATTTACGCCGCCAGCCTAAATGTGCGTCTATTCGCCTCGGTGAAATTCAAAGCGTATATAAGAAAATCAGCACCTCTGCTTTCTCCGGCGAGACGACTATAGCATATTGTATTAAAGCTCGTGAGAAAGTATTCACTTTGAGCAGAAAAGAGGTCTAAAAAAATGTCCGAGCTTAAATGGTGGTCACTGCATAAGCATGAGCGCAACGGTGAGTATGTTGTCACACCGGCAGGCATAAATGCAGTACAACACTTTTTTATTAAAAATTTCAGGTCCCCGCGCCCTATTTCCTTTGCGCTTGTGCCTATAAAGGTATCTATAAGGCTCTTGAGCAATTAGGGTATAAAGACCCCGAATTTTCGGTCGAACGAATTACGGAAAATCGCTATTTCGTGATTCTCGATAATAAATATTTCGGCGTGTATGACACGGCGAGAAAAACATTTGTTGATTAAAAAGGAGGACAATCACAATGAAAAACACTATTAAAATGGGTCATGATTACATGGTCCGCGTGCCGAAATTCAAAATCTCGGACGTTATCCCCGGCGGAAGCGACGCCGTACACCCCGCGTTTATTGTGAACGGTAAGGAGGTTGACGCAATCTATATTTCAAAGTATCAGAATATCGTCATGAACGGCGTAGCGTACAGCTTACCTTATCAGAAACCCGCGGTCAATATTGATTATAATGCTGCGGCTCAGGCTTGCGAGCGTAAAGGCGCGGGCTGGCACCTTATGTCTAACGCCGAATGGGCCGCTATCGCTCTTTGGTGCAAGGCAAACGGTACTATCCCTCACGGCAATACTCTTTGGGGTAAATACTATTACAACCCTAACGAGCAGGGCTTTTGCTTTGACGGCAGCAAGATTCTTACTGGCTCCGGTCCTGATACATGGTCTCATGACCATACAAGCGACGGTATTTTCGACCTTGTAGGCAATGTCTGGGAAATGGTAAGCGGAATCCGCGTTACTAACGGTCGTTTGCAAGTGATTAAAGACAATGACGTTGCAGCGGGCGTGGATATGTCGCCTACAAGTAAGGCTTGGAAAGACCTCGGCTGCAATTATCGTGTTGACGATAACGGTATTGTTCTGACTAAAAAAGTCGGTTTAGGCTGGGGCGGCTGTAAATTCAAAAGCCTTAATTCTGAAATTGAAGTACCTGAGCAGCTTAAAGCCTTGGGCCTTTACCCCGTAGATGATAATATCGGAGACGACTATTTCTGGATTGATAACGAGGAGGACGAGCGCATTGTTTCCCGAGGCGGCCACTGGAACATCGCGTCCAATGCTGGCGTTTTCAACTTCCTCGCTCTCAGCACCCGCACTTACGCTGACTACTCTCTCGGCTTTCGTTCCGCTTTTGTTGAACTGTAAACTGATTGCCGCAAACTGCCGGCCGCGCGGTAGCGCGGCCTAAAAGACTGGAGGTGTAAGGCTATGCAAGAATTTATAAAGCTGTTTCGTAGCTTATCTCAGCGTTTTCACCCTTGGGAAATGTGGAACGATTTTATAACAATGTTTGCTTGCGCTATTTCAAATGCCGTAGACAAAGGGCACTTTGATAAACGCGAGGAGCTGTATATGAAAGCTATTAAAAAGTATAATGCGCAAGAGCGCGAGGTATTTCCTCAATTAGCTGCCGAGGTAGTCATGGCTTTGGAAAAGAATCCAGAGCAAGACTTCCTCGGTAGTGTGTATATGGCTCTTAATTTGGGGAATGAAAAAGCCGGTCAGTTTTTTACGCCATACCATGTTTGTCAGTTAATGGCGGATATAACGATTGGTAATTTACTTCCGCAAGTTAAAGAGCACGGCTATATAACAATAAACGACTGCGCTTGCGGCGCCGGCGCGACCTTGATTGCAGGAATCCATTCCGCGCGCCGTGTATTTGAAAAGGAAAATCTGAACTGGCAGAATCATATACTCGTGACTGCGCAAGATATTGATTTTACTACGGCGCTTATGTGCTATATTCAATTATCTTTACTCGGCTGCGCGGCGTATATTAAAATCGGAAATTCACTAACTGACCCCATGCGCGAAAATGACTCAAAAGAAAATTATTGGTATACCCCTATGTATTTCATGGGCCCGTGGACAATTCGTAGAATATTCGGAGGTTTAAGAAATGGCAACTAAAATTATTTGTGACCGTTGCGGAAAGGAAATCAAAGACACTCCGCGTTATATTGTGGGTTGCTCAAATGTGAAACCGAGCGAAAAAGGTGAAGCCCCTCCAAGTAATTGGCTTTGGACCGCAGAACTTTGTATGGGCTGCGCCTTGCATATTGAAACTGCAATAAATAGTTATAAAAATGGAGAATGATAAAGAATGAGCTTGAAAGAGCAACGCAAGAAAAAGGGTATGACCCTTCATGAACTGGCCGACAAAAGCGGCGTGCATTATATTAAGATTCATCAGATAGAATCCGGAAAGATTAAAGCCGAAAATATGATTCTGAAAAACGGCTTAAAGCTATCTGACGCTTTGGGCTGTCACCCTAAGGACCTGCTTGATAAATGGCCGCTTGACGAGAAAGACCGTTAGAAACGCATAGCAATATTGCTTAAACCTCGTGGGTTTTGTCGGCATACAAATTCAAGCGATTACGCTATAATATTAAATGTAAGGTACATGAGACCAAAACAAACGGAGGTACATAAAAATGAAAAAATTTAAGCATGTAACTAAGGAAATAACCGCAACAATGACTGAGCCTAACGTCTTAATAGTAGACGGTACAAACGAGCGACTTGAAGTCAGCGACATAACGCTGCGTCGCTGGTGGAAAGAGGTTGAACAGGACAAGCCCATGAAAATGAGCGAGACCATTACAGCTCTTGAGGTCCTTTTCGATAAACTCAACGACATTTACTTTGAAGGTAAACTTCCGAAGCCGGTTATTACAGTACAAAGCTCGCCTAAAGCATACGGTCATTGCACAACAAAACAGATATGGAAATCTGAGGACTCTGCAATGTATGAGATTAACCTCGGCGCTGAATTTATCAACAGACCTATGGCAAATACCGCAGCTACTCTTTGTCATGAAATGGTGCACTTGTATTGCCTCGTAAATGAGATTCAAGACACCTGTCAAAAAGGCCGTTACCATAATAAGACCTTTAAGGCTGAAGCAGAATCCCGTGACCTTAACATTGAATACGACCGCGCAATCGGCTATTCAATCACAAGTCCTACGGAAGCTTTTATCGAAAAGCTGAATAATAGCGGCTTTGATATGAGTATCAGATTTGCTCGTGTTACTCCGCAGAAAAAAGCAAGCTCTGAGCGCGAAAAGCCTCATAAATATGTTTGCCCGATTTGCGGACAAGAAGTTAAAAGTACGGCTGACTTGAAAATCAAGTGCGCTATTTGCGACGTTGATATGGAAAAGGTCAGCTAACGGACAAGCCACCTGCTACCGTGTGAAAAACCTGCTACCGCCTAAGGTAGCAAAGTAGCAGAAAGTAGCGGAGACCTGCTACCTGAAAAAGTCTTATAAACAAAGGCTTTGAAAGCAAAAGTAGCAAAGTAGCAGGTTTTTTCTATAAAAATAAAATATTAAAGATTAGGGAGAATCGATATATAAAAATCTCCCTAAACGCAATATTTTAATTTATATAGGAAAATCTGCTACTCTGCTACCTAAAAAGAAAAAGCCCGCTGTTAAAGCGGACTTGTAAGATGACTCGCCAGCACAAAACCGTATGGCAGAATGATGAGCTCTGCTTTACCGGTTCGACCAGCGATTAAATTGGTGGAGGCGAGGGGAATTGAACCCCTGTCCGAAAATTCTTTCACACAACTTTCTCCGAGCGCAGTTAATCTACACAGAATTCCCGCACACAGCCGCCGGTTAACAGGCCGCTGCGATTGGTATTCCCTCGCCGTGGCAGGTGCGGAAAAATTCCCTGCTCACGTTCACCGCTTAAATGACACCCTTGCGAAGCCGCGGTATTCTTCGGTCGGATGGCAGCCTAATTAGGCTGCAAATGCAACTTTATTGTTGTCAGTTAATTTTAAGTTGCGGATTTTAAAGTGTGTCCGCGCCACTGCTCGCTTATTGTGTTTCCGTATCCCCGTCGAAGCCATTACGCCCCCTTATCTGTTTTGTTCTTTCAAGGCTCTTTGAATATCCCTGTTTGCGGCTTTTTTTGCCTGGTCGGCGCGTTTATCGTAATTCTTTTTACCTCTGCACACGCCAACCTGAACTTTAACAAGGGAACCCTTAAAATACAGTGAAATCGGCACAAGCGTCAGCCCTTGCTGTTTAACGGTACCCAAAAGCCGCATTATTTCACGTTTATGCATTAAAAGTTTGCGGTTGCGGTCAGGCAACTTATTAAAAATATTGCCCTTATCATACGGACTTATGTGCATACCTTTTACAAAAAGTTCGCCGTTTTCGATATCACACCATGCGTCCTTAAGATTAGCGCCGCCGAGACGTATTGATTTAACCTCTGTACCTGCCAGTTCAATACCCGCCTCATAACTTTCTTCAACGAAATATTCGTGAAACGCTTTTTTATTTACCGTAATGGTTTTGGTCTGTTCGCTCATACCTTGTTCACCGCCTTTAAAGAACAATGAAAATTATAACAACTATTGCGCGGTATGTCAAGCGAAAACTGTCGTGCGCCGCCGCTGCCGTAAATTCGGCAGCAGCGGCGCGCTATATTAAAAACTTCAATCATTAAACTTGCTTACAAACTGTTTAACACGCTCATTTTTCGGATTGCGGATAACCTCATCGGGCGTACCGCTTTCGGCTATAATTCCGTTATCCATAAATATTACTTTATCGGATATTTCGGCGGCAAAATTCATTTCGTGTGTAACTATTATCATAGTTGTATCTTTATTCGCAAGACTTTTGATTACCGAAAGAATTTCACCCGTAAGTTCCGGGTCAAGCGCACTTGTGGGTTCATCAAAGAACAATATCTTGGGTTTAAGGGCAAGCGCTCTTGCTATAGCTACGCGCTGCTGCTGACCGCCCGAAAGTTGCGACGGGTAATTATTTGCCTTTTGTGCCAGACCGACGCGGGCGATTATTTCCATCGCCGCTTTATTGATTTCGTCCTTGATTTGCGCTTTGTTTCCGTTTTTCATTTCAGATTTCCTCAAAAGTTCGAGGGCAAGGGTAACATTTTTTAAAACGGTATACTGCGGAAAAAGGTTGAACTGCTGAAAAACAAGCCCGAAATTAAGTCTTAGATTCCGTATCGTTTTTTCGGAATACTTGGCGGCAAGGTCGGCGTCGTAAATCAATTCGTCCTGCAAATACAGTTTGCCTTTATCGGGCGTTTCAAGAAAATTAAGGCACCGAAGCAAGGTAGTTTTGCCGCTACCCGAAGAGCCGATTATTGAAAGAACCTCCCCCTTTTCAAGGGAAAAATTTATATCCTTCAAAACAACGGTTTTCCCGAATTTTTTTTGAAACCCCTCAACTCTTAAGAAATCCATCAAATTAACTCCTTATATAATCAAGTCTTTTTTCCAGTCTTGAAAATAATGATGTCAAAATCCCGCTGAAAACAAGATAATATATGCCTGTAAAGAACAGCGGCCATATCTGACCCGAAATTCCCTGCGAGCCCTTCATAAACGCCTGACCCGCCCATATTACTTCCTGCAACGCAATAATTCTTGCAAGCGAAGTATCCTTTACAAGGGTAATAATCTCGTTTGACATGGGCGGAACGATACGTTTTATCATCTGTATAAACGTTACCTTAAAAAATATCTGACTTTTGGTCATACCCAATACAAGTCCGGCTTCCTGCTGCCCGACGGGCACGCCCTGTATTCCGCCGCGGAATATTTCTGAAAAATAGCAGGCGTAGTTAATAATAAAAGCTACGGACGCCGCTAAAAATCTTCCTTCCTCATTGCCGCCCCAAATCGGCGTGCCGAGCACAAGTCCGGGGAAATAAAATATTATCAGCAGTTGGATCATAAGCGGCGAACCCCTTACTATCCACACAATAAACCTTGTGAGCAGGCTCAGCGGTTTAAATCGTGACATTGAGCCGAAAGAAATTATCAGCCCGAGCGGAATTGCGCCCACCAAGGTAACGGCAAACAGTTTAAGGGTCTGCAAAAAGCCGCCGTTAAGGGCGGAAAAAACAATCGGAAATTGCTCGTAAACAGTTGAAAGCATATAATTAACCTCTTTAATAATCGCGCCGAATGCAGGGGATTCTTGCTGTGTCCCCTGCATTAACGGCAATTGTTTATTAATTATTTTATAAGCGCAGCCTGAACTTTATATTTTTCCGCAATTTCTTCTGCTTTGCCGTTTGCAATGCATTCATCAAAGAACTTGTTGAGTTTTTCTGTCAAATCCGAATTCTTGCGGAAACCGACGCCGTATTCTTCACTGTTAAGTTTAACGGTGTATGTAAGGTCGTCATAACTTGTTCCCTCACCTACCATGGCAGCCGCCATAAGCGAATCTATAATTGCGGCGTCGCAGGTTTTGGATTTTACTTCCAAAAGTGCCTTTGCCTGCGAATCAACTTCGGTGTAGTTGAAACCGTTCGCCTCAGCCTCGTCTTTACCTGCCGAACCCGCTTCAACCGCAAATGTGAAGTCTTTACAATCATCAACGCTCTTGATTTTATCCGCCTTGTCTTTGGATACTACAACAATCTGTGCGTTGTTGCAATAGGCTTTTGAACAACTCATTAAGGTTTTAACCTCGTCTGTAAGGGTCATACCGTTCCATACGCAGTCGATGCTCTTGCCATCAAGTTCCAATGCCTTGTTATCCCAATCAACTTCAACAAATTTCACCTTAACGCCGAGGCTCTTTGCGAACTCTGTTGCCATATCCGCGTCAAAACCTATCCAGTTGTCATTGCTGTCTTTGTAATCCATAGGTTCAAAATCGGTAATCCCAACAACGAGCGTTCCCTTGTCTTTAACATAATCGGAATCGCTTTTCTGTTCATCCTTGCTGCCGCAACCTGCAAAGCACACTGCGGTTAAAAGTAACGCAAGCATTAAAGATATGATTTTTTTCATTTTTTATCTCCTCTTTCTGTTTGAAGTTTTTTGTTTTAAGTTTGTATTAGCATAGTAACACATCACCGTGCTAAAGTCAAGGGCTTTTTTAAATTTTTTTCGTCTTTTTAATATGTTTGTTAAAAACGCGGTGCTTCAGCGTAGTAAAGCGGTAAAATTTAGTGTTCTTGCACAAAGGCGTCGGAAACCGTACACTTATAATAACACTTTTACCTTTAAAAAATCCCGTTTTGCGGCTTGACGATTTCTTGCCGATTTATTATGCAGTTTTATTTTTATGCTGTTGTAATGTAATTATTATAAATGTATCGGGCTGCCGCCCTCCATTTTTTAATATCAGGACAGAGGCATTATATTCTCTTTATTCTTTATTATGAATTTACGGTTTTTTAAATCAATTTTTTATTGACTTTAAAGGATGAAAATGTTAAACTTTACAGTAGAATTTTCAACACTTTTGGTAAGGAGAAATCATTATGTCCATTTTTGACAAATCGGTTATTAAGACCGACCCGATTGCAAACGAAAAAGCGGTTATTCGTGGCAAAAATTTTCGTATAACCGTACTTACTTCAAGGCTCTTCAGGCTTGAATATTCCGATAACGGCGTTTTTGAGGACAGACCGACCAAATTAGCGGTTTGCAGAAATTTTGATGTGCCTGAATTTAAAGTGGTTGACACTGACGGTAATCTTGAAATAATTACCGAACATCTGCACCTTTTTTATGATAAAAAACCTTTTTCATACGAAGGGCTTCGTATTGAACTCGTAAATAAGAGAAGTTCCACCGCTTCCGGCGGTAAAAACACCGGAAATGTATGGCGCTTCGGCGATGATTTTGAAACGCTTGACGGTACATACAGAACACTTGACGGTGCGGACGGCGATGTTTTGGTCGATATGCCCGATAACAAGACAATAAATACAATAGAACTCGGAAAAAGCATTATGAATCCGCAAACAGGATTTGCCGTTCTCCAAGACAGTGAAACGATAGCAATTAATGAAGACGGCTGGTCGGTGCCCGTATCTGCCGACGGCAGGACTGACATCTATGTCTTTGATTATTGGACGGATTACAAACAGTGTCTTAAAGACTTTTATCATCTTTCGGGCGCTACGCCGATGTTGCCGAGATATGCGCTCGGAAACTGGTGGAGCAGATATTACAAATATTCGGAAGAAAGTTATTGCAAACTTTTAGACAGATTTGAAAAAGAAGAAATTCCGTTCTCTGTAGGCGTAATTGATATGGACTGGCACCGCACGAACGATATTCCGAAAGAATACGGAAGCGGCTGGGCTGTAAAATGGACGGGATATTCCTGGGATAAAAATCTTTTCCCGAATCCCAAAAGATTTTTAGACTATGTACACGGCAAAGGGCTGAAAACAACCCTTAACCTCCACCCTGCCGACGGTATACGGGGTTTCGAGGACTGGTATGACAAAATGGCTGATGTAATGGGTGTTGATAAATCCAAAAAACAGCCGGTTGAGTTTGATATTACTTCTCCTAAATTTCTTGACAATTACTTTAAATATGTGTTGAACGAACTTGAAAAAGACGGAGTTGACTTCTGGTGGGTTGACTGGCAGCAGGGCGGAACCGACGTAAGCGGTTACGACACTTTGTGGATGCTTAACCACTACCACTTTATTGACTCTGCGCGCCGCGGTGAGCGTCCGCTCACATTTTCGCGCTACGCAGGAATCGGTTCACACCGCTATCCTGTCGGCTTTTCCGGCGATTCGGTTGTATCCTGGAAAACGCTTGCATATCAACCTTATTTCACCAATTGCGCCACAAATGTCGGTTACGGCTGGTGGAGTCACGATATCGGCGGACATATGGGCGGAACCCGCGACGGCGACCTTACAAGCCGTTGGGTACAGTACGGTGTGTTTTCCCCTATAAACAGGCTGCACGCAACCTCCTGCACATTCGGTTCAAAAGAACCCTGGAATTACACGAAGGAAACCGAACTTTCGATGAAAAAGTTCTTAAAAATCCGTCATAAACTCGTTCCGTACCTTTATACAATGAATGAGCGTGCACACTCCGAAGGCTTGCCGATAGTATTGCCGCTTTATTATAATCATCCGGGCGATTGGTTCCTTTACAGACTTGGTTGCCGCAACATTGAACAAAAAGGCGTAAGCCCCTATGAAAACGAATATTACTTCGGCTCGCAACTTTTGGTATCTCCGATTGTAACCCCCACCGATAAGCGTATACACCTCGGAACAGTCGATACCTATCTGCCGGGCGGCAAATGGGTTGATTTCTTCAGCGGAATAATCTACAACGGCGGTAAGGCGACATTTATGCACCGTGCATTTGACGAAATGCCCGTATTTGCAAAATTAGGCTCTATAATCCCACTTACACACGATGACGCAATAGGCAACTGTGTTGATAACCCGAAGAAGTTTGACATAAGAGTTTTTGCCGGTGATGACGCAACATTTACAATGTATGAGGACAACGATAAAATTGAGAAATACATTAAAACCGCAAAAACAAAATTTGATTTCAAGAACGGTAAAAACGCTGTATTTACAATTAATCCTGTTGACGGCGATCTTTCGGTCATCCCCGAAAAACGCGATTATCTTATCAATGTTTTTGCTATGTCACGCCCTGAAAGCGTAACGGTAAACGGCAAGCCGGTTGACTTTACATTTGACGAAGAAAAGAATATGACTTCCGTTTATGTTGAAGATGTTGCGGGAACCGACCGTATTGATGTTTGCTTCAAAAACAACGGTGAGGTACCTGCAAACAATGTTGAGGAACATATTTACAAACTCATAAATGCCGCTGAAATCAAACTCAACGAAAAGGAAGCTATATACTTCCGTGCCCTTTCAATGATTAAGGGCGATATGTCGGCAATATTACACTTTGACCGACTCAAGAATGACGAAAATGCTTTGCTTATTGACGCTATCCTTGAACTGCTGTTAGCGGACAAATAATTATTCATAGTTACTGTAAAACAAATATCCACCCGTTTCGCGGGTGGATATTTGTTTTAAGATGTCATCTTATTTACCTGTGCTTCCGAATCCTCCGGCACCTCTCTCTGTGCTGTCCAGTTCGGAAACCTCGTTAAACTCTACCGAAAGATACGGCATAATAACCAACTGAGCTATACGTTCTCCGTTTTTTACGGTTTTAGGTTCGCCGGTATCGTTATGCAGTGCAACAATGTATTCACCGCGATAATCACTGTCGGCAACGCCGACGCAATTTGCAGGACGAAGTCCGCTTTTAGCGGCAAGTCCGCTTCTGGCAAAAATAGCGCCGAAATATCCGTCGGGAACAGCTACCGCAATACCGGTACCGATTTTTTGGGTAGAATGCTGCGGTATCACCGCTTCGTCCGCGTCAAGGCATGCATACAGGTCATAACCTGCCGCCGCAGCCGAACCTCTTGTGGGAATGACCGCATTGCTTTTTAGTTTTTTAATATTTATTTTCATATTTTAACCCTTCCCATAATACTATGCTGTGTTGTTTTAATGATGCAGGCACATCAATAATACGCTGATTTTCGGACCCCCTGAATCGCAGTGCGATATTTTTCTTGTCCAAAATAAATTCACCGTCAACCAAAATATCTATATAGGATAGAAATTCATCTGTAATTTCGCAGCGTGCGCGGCTCTCTTTCAGCAGTTCTTCATCAAACAGATATCCTGTATAACACCAAATATTTTTTTGAGGATATTCAGACTTTACCCGGCGCACAAGCGGCAGGAGTTCGCGCTGATTTTGCGGTTCAAACGGCTCGCCGCCGAGCAAAGTCAACCCGTTTACAAAGTCGGGCGACAGCAAGTTCATAATTTCATTCTCGGTACCTTTTGTGTATGGTTTGCCGTAATTAAAATCCCACGTATCGGCGTTAAAACAGCCGGGGCAATGATGCGTGCAGCCGGAAACAAAAAGCGACACTCTGACACCTTCGCCGTTTGCTATGTCATTTTTCTTGATCTCACCGTAATTCATAATTAAAGGTGCAATACCCTTTCCTTAATTTCCTGCGTTCTGCCCTGGTTCCAAAACTGTGTACCTATATATCCGCAGGTGCGGCGCGCCACGTTCATTTTACTTTCGTCGGTGTTGCCGCAGTTCGGGCATTTCCAGATGAGTTTACCGTCAGCATCTTTTTCTATAAGGATTTCGCCGTCCCAACCGCATTCCTGACAATAATCGCTTTTGGTATTCAGTTCGGCATACATAATATTATCATAAATAAACTTAATTACCTGCAAAACAGCGGCTATGTTGTTCTTCATATCGGGGACCTCAACATAAGATATTGCGCCGCCGGGCGACAGTGCCTGAAACTCCGATTCAAGTGCAAGTTTATCAAACGCGTCGATCGGCTCGGTCACATGAACATGATAACTGTTGGTGATATAATTTTTATCGGTAACGCCCGCGATTGTACCAAATCTCTTTTGCAGGCACTTTGCAAATTTATAGGTTGTGCTTTCAAGCGGAGTGCCGTAAAGCGAGTAATCAATGTTTTCTGCCGCTTTCCATTTTGCGGTATACTCGTTAAGTTTATGCATTATCTGAAGTCCGAGTTCTTTGCCCTCCGGCTCTGTAAGTTTTTTACCTATAAGGCTGTAAACGCATTCCCAAAGTCCGGCGTAGCCGAGCGACAGGGTCGAATATCCGCCGTGCAAAAGTTTATCTATGGTTTCACCCTTTTTAAGGCGCGCCAAAGCACCGTGCTGCCAAAGTATCGGCGCTGCATCCGATAATGTACCGGTCAGTCTTTCGTGGCGGCATTGCAACGCCCTGTGGCAAAGTTCCATCCTCTCGTCAAATATCTTCCAAAAAGCGTCAATATCCTTTTGTGCCGAAAGTCCGATATCGACAAGGTTCACGGTTACAACGCCCTGATTAAATCTGCCGTAATACTTAGGTTTACCGTTTTCGTCAACATACGGAGTCAGGAAACTGCGGCAGCCCATACAGGTATAGCAGTGACCCTCGCCGTTTTTATCAATCTTATTCTGAAGCATAATTTTTTCCGATATATAGTCGGGAACCATACGTTTAGCCGTACATTTAGCGGCAAGTTCGGTCAGATACCAGTACTTGCTGCCCTCGCGGATGTTATCCTCCTCCAAAACGTATATAAGTTTCGGGAACGCCGGTGTGATCCATACACCGTCCTCGTTTTTAACACCCTGGTAACGTTGGCGCAAAACCTCCTCGGTTATTAAGGCAAGGTCGTCACGTTCACGGTCATTACGTGCTTCATTAAGATACATAAATACCGTAACAAAAGGCGCCTGACCGTTGGTTGTAAGCAAAGTCACCACTTGATACTGTATCATCTGAACGCCTTTTTTAACCTCTTCGCGCAGGCGTTTTTCGACTATTTTAGAAACCTTTTCCTCGTCCGCTTCCTCGCCGATCATCTCAAACTCGGCTATAACATCGCGCCTGATTTTTTTGCGGCTGACATCAACAAACGGTGCCAGATGGGTTAAACTGATGCTCTGACCGCCGTACTGTGACGACGCTACCTGCGCAATTATTTGGGTGGCAATGTTGCAGGCGGTTGAAAAACTGTGCGGTTTTTCAATCAACGTCCCGCTTATAACCGTTCCGTTTTGCAGCATATCTTCCAAATTCACAAGGTCGCAGTTGTGCATATGCTGCGCAAAATAGTCGGCGTCGTGAAAATGGATTATGCCCTGTTCGTGCGCCTCGACTATATCCTGCGGCAGAAGTATTCGGCGCGTTATATCCTTGCTCACTTCGCCCGCCATATAGTCGCGCTGAACACTGTTAACGGTCGGGTTCTTGTTGGAGTTTTCCTGCTTTACTTCCTCATTATTACATTCAATAAGCGTAAGTATCTGTTCATCAGTGGTGTTTGATTTTCTTACAAGCGCCCTGGTGTAACGGTAGGTAATATATTTACGCGCAACCGAAAATGCGCGGCGGTACATAATTTCGTTTTCAACCAAATCCTGAATTTCCTCAACACTTAAAGAACGGTTAAGGTTATTGCACGACTTTTCAACACTTGCGCCGATATCCCTGATCTGTTCCTCCGTCAGCCTTTCGCTTGCGCCGACGCTGTTGTTGGCTTTGGTAATAGCGATAATGATTTTTGAAAGGTCAAACTGCATCTCGCTGCCGTTTCTTTTAATTATCTTCATTTTAAAAAAGCCTCCGTTTATTTGTGCCGCGTGCTGCAGCAGATTATTTTAAAAACGCACGGCGCACTCAAACGCCCACGGTTTCGTATTGCAAAATTGATTATACTATAGCGAATAGCATTTGTCAATAGTCAACAACAACATTTTCTATAGATTTAATTTATACACCACTATATATTGTGTTTTCGAGAATTATGTGCCTTTGAAATCTATAAAGGGCAAAACTTTGCGACCGCATAAAGCAAAGAAAATATGCCAAAAATATATTAAAACTTTTTTGGAGGAAAGGCATATGCTTAAAGGAGTAAACCGAAGAATAATAGAAATCAACAATACCGAAAGCAAATATTTTGAAAAGGCCATTGTATTTGTAAAACCGAACTTCAACGATCTGGATAAAAGCGTGCTTGAGCGGGAAGCCGACGGTTATGTAAGGCTGCTTTACAGCGGCGGCGCAGGATTTCTGCGGCGCGAAGCACACAAAAAGAAAATTCGGAAAACAATGCTTTTTATTTCTGCGGTAATTGCTGCGGCTGCCGTTACCGCAATATTATTATTTGTTTAGTATTGACACTGTACCCCCGTTGAAATATAATCATTTTGAGATGATATGCAACAGGGGGGATAGAAATGACGAAACTGATAATTGTACGGCACGGACAGAGCGAAGGAAATCTGCTGCATCGTTTTGCGGGGCAGACCGATGTTCCCCTGACCGAACTTGGCAAAAAACAGGCCGAAAAGGTTACGGAATATCTTAAAGACGAACAAATTGACCTTGTTATTTCAAGCGACCTTAAAAGGGCGTATGACACGGTTGCGCCGTCTGCCGAAATTCGCGGCATTACGGTTATAACGAACAAAAATCTGAGGGAAATAAACGTCGGCAAATGGGAATACCTGACCTATGACGAAATAGACAGGCATTACGGCGAACAGTGGCGACTTTGGAAAGAGAATATGAGCAAATGCGAACCGGAGGGCGGTGAATCGCTTGCCGATATGAAGAAGCGCATTGTGAATGAGATAAATAAAATTGCATTAAAAAATGACGGTAAAACGGTGCTTATAGGCACCCACGCAACGCCCATAAGAATTATGGAAACGGTGTGGAGGCATATGCCGTTTGAAGCAATACGTGACCTTGAATGGGTGAAAAACGCTTCGGTAACACGGGTTAATTACAACCCCGACGGAACATTTGAGCTTATCTCTTTCGGCAGATATGATTTTCAAGGCGAATTGGCGACGGGTT
>CAVKHV010000127.1:0-2092 GCA_963656085.1 Agathobacter sp. | reverse complement strand
AATATGACGCAAAGGCAATAGACAAGTTCCCGGTTGAAAAATAAAAGTATATCTTTTTAAGCAATGCCCCGAAAAATTAAGCCCACTGTACAAATTACAGGGCTTTCCGTGCGGCGTATATAAACCCCATATATGTTGTCAGGCACCGGATTGCGCGCCGTTCAGAAATCTTAAGATTTTATCAGTGGGTTTAATTTTTCGGGGCTTAATAAAAAAGAGAATTACTGCTTAAGTTTTTCTTTCACTATGTGTATTAAAAATAATAACCGAAACCACCCTTTAATAAATGTATTGTGTGTTTATTTTGTGCTCGTTAACTTATGTAGAATTTTTTGAAAAATAAGTTATATTTACCTTTAATAATAATCAGCGCGTATCACACAATAATACTGCAAACGCAAAAATCAAAAAACAAGGGGTGAAAGAAATGTCAGTAGTTCCCGGTGCAAAGGATGCTCTCAATCGTTTCAAGATGGAGGCAGCCAGCGAAGTAGGTGTAAGCCTTAAAGACGGATACAACGGTGACCTTACCGCCCGTCAGGCAGGTTCAATCGGCGGCCAAATGGTTAATAACACCTGTCCTGTACGGCATATGAAATTTACCCGCAATTATCGCACTGTAAACGGTCACGAAAAACAGTTTACATATAACTTTAGGCTAGTAATATAGGTAACAAATAAAGGCACGAACTTTTCACGGTTCGTGCCTTTGGCGTTCAATACATGGATCAATCCTGCATTTCCTCTATTGTGGCGCCCCTTAAACTTGCCAATCGAACCTTGCGGCTTAAATCACCGAACAGTTTCATAAGTTCATCAAACTCTCTTTGATTTTTTGGCGAAATTTTCAAACATTCCATTCGGTCAAGTATGTATTTGGGGTCTCCGCCAGATATTCTTAAGGTGTCCGCTGCCTCAAATGCCAAATCGTCTGCATCTTCGCGGGACAAACTCGAAAAATTGCGGAAATATGCTCTGAGTGAAATGAATTCAAGAGTTTTTTCTACATAAAATTCGTCCGCATACTTTAAAAAACTATTTTTATCAAGTATATGATAAGGAAGGCCGTATGTAGCTTCTTTAAGTTCAAAATAGTCATCAAAGTCGCCCATACAATATAAGTGCTCTGCCAATAATATTTTCTCTGAGGTTGGCGCATCATCAGGTTTTCCTATAGCGATTTCGTCTTCGGAGAATAAATCGAAAAATTGTCTTTCTTTGAGTATTTGTTCAATAATATCACAAAATTCTTCCCGGGTTAGGGGTTCGTTTTGAGAGTTGTAAATTTCAAGAAGTTTTTTTATGGGAATGTAATAATATAAATTTACCGCTGCATTTAAATAGTCTAAAACCGATTTTTGAATATCTTTTTTAACAGTCATATTTTAAAGTCCTCCGCTTTCAATTATATCGGTAATATTTTCTTTAAAATATCATTTGATAAAGTAACCTTTATCATAAAATCATCCCTTTGCTTTGATAATTCGATTATACCAGATCAGAAAAGAAAGTTCCACTGTTTTTACATTATTTCTTCACTATTTTTTATTATTGGTTAAGATAATAAATCATAAAAGTTTATGTACCCGGCACATTATATGTGCCGTGCGTTCTTGCAGCGTTCTTCTGTCCGAAAAATGCCGGTTTCATTTCGCGTTCCTTTACCGTACTTTGAAATTACAGCAAGGTTTAATTTGTTATACTCCCGGCTTGTTATAACATCATTCTTTCCAAGGCAACATACCACAGCCCTTTTGGGACGACAATTTTTGTTTTCATGACTTTAGGGTAAAATATTAAAAAATACTCGGAGGTGGATCGGGATGAAAAGAAAAATTATTACAGCAAAGACGATTGCCGAATTTAAGGAACATCTGATTTTAGAGGAAAGGAGCGAAATAACGATTGAAAAATATATCCGTGATGTTAAGGCGTTTGCAAAGTACGCACAAAACAATGACATTACAAAAGAAACTGTGATTGCATACAAAAAACACTTGCAGGAAAATTACGCCGTGCGGAGTGTTAATTCAATGCTTGCAAGTATTAACGGTTTATTTTCTTTTTTGGGTTGGCACGATTTAAGGGTGAA
>CAVKHV010000126.1:0-2169 GCA_963656085.1 Agathobacter sp. | reverse complement strand
GTTTTCTTTCCGAAAACGCAGCCTTTTTATAATATTTTCCTTTCGTTACTGCATATAAATTTACAGAGTAAAAAAATTTCGCCGGTGACGAAAGGAAATGATATTAAAATGAACAACTACTACCCGGAAGGATTTCTGCTTACGACCCTAAAAAACAAATCGGCTCTTAAAAATATTTCGGCATTGCAGGACGCTTGCGAAAAAGGCGATATTTTAGAGGCGAACGCCTTTGTGTGCGACCGTGACCACAACCTGATAGTTAACCTCGGCTGTATGCGCGGAATCATTCCGCGTGACGAGGGCGCAATCGGGATATCGGAGGGCGAGGTGCGCGATATCGCGCTTATTTCCCGTGTAGGCAAGCCTATCAGTTTTACGGTCGACGAAATACGAACCGACGGTTCGGGCGTGCCTTTTGCCATGCTTTCACGGCGCCGCGCCCAGGAAAAATGCCGCAAAGAATACATATGCTCGCTGGTTCCGGGCGATATCATAACTGCGCGTGTGACCCACCTTGAAAGTTTCGGCGCGTTTTGCGATATCGGTTGCGGAATCGCGGCGCTTCTGCCTATCGATTCCGTTTCCGTTTCGCGTATATCCCACCCGTCCGACAGATTTTCCTGCGGCTCGGTAATTAAGGCGGCAATCAAAACGATTGACGAGCGCGGCAGAATTACCCTTACGCTTAAAGAACTGCTCGGAACGTGGGAGGAAAATGCAGCGGCATTTGCACAGGGCGAAACGGTGGGCGGAATTATCCGCTCGGTTGAAGATTACGGCGTGTTTATCGAACTTTCGCCCAATCTGGCAGGATTGGCGGAACCGCGCAGCGACGTCAGCGTAGGGCAGGGCGTCGGCGTGTATATTAAAAGCCTGCTGCCGCAAAAAATGAAGGTGAAACTTATAATAGTTGACGCGTTCGACCGGTGCGAAACACCGCAGGCGCTTAAATATTACGTAAACGGCGACCATATTAACCGCTGGCGCTATTCCCCCGATTGCTCAGAGCGCATTATAGAAACAATATTTTAAAATACAATACCGGGTTGAACCGATTTACGGTTCAACCCGGCTTTTGAAATAAGAGGAATATGTAAATTTTTAAAATCGAAAACTGAAACAGCCTAAAACAGCTGCGCTTTCATTTCACTTCCGCCAAGCCCGTGATTGTAGCATTTGCGGCCGTCCAGGAACCACAATTTATCCGAAAAGTTTTCGTCCCCGGCGGCAAAAACAGCCTCCGCCATTTCGTAAATGCAGGCGTCCATACTGTCAATTCGGCTTAATATCTCGGCTTCAATAAACGCCGGACGCACCGCCGCTCCGTGCTCGGGCTCGCCGTGGTGCGAGATTATCATATGCTCAATAAGCATAGCCTTTTTCGGGTCGGTCCCCAGTTTTTCGGCGTATTGCCCGACTATCATCGCGCCTTTAACCAGGTGGCCTATCAACATTCCCTCGGTTGAATATGATTTTACCGTCCCCGCGGAGGAAAGGTCAAACTCATAAATTTTGGCGATGTCGTGCAGTATTACGCCCGCAAAGAGCAGATCCGCGTCAACAAACGGGTAAACCGCCGCTGTCGACTGCGCCAGCCGCAGCATAGAAAGCGTGTGATACAGCAGTCCGCCGCGCATTGCGTGGTGCAATTTTGCCGCCGCAGGCCAATAAAGCAGCTGCTCGCGGTGGTCGGCTATGATAGCGGAGGTCAGCGTTTTAAGGTCGCTGTCCGCCATATTTTCAACCGTCCGTTCAATTTCCGCCAGCATATCTTCGCCGGTGTATTCGGCGGATTTGACAAATTGCGATGGGTCTGCTTCGTCCGCCGGTACGGCTTTGCGTATTCTCTCTATCCGCAGTTGGTCGACGTTGTTAAAGACCGTTACGGTGCCGCGCACCTTGATAATATCACCTGCGGCATAAACGCCGTGGGTCATCTCGGAATAGTCCCAGAGTTTGCCGTTTATTTCGCCGCTGTCATCCGAAAGCGTCAGGTCGAGATATTGCATACCCTTAGCCGTGGTCTTGACCGTGGCGGCGGTGATAAGGCAAAAACCGTCAACCATACCGTTTGAAATACTTTTAAAATTCATATCCGTTTTCCCTTCTGGATGTTGTTAGATGATATTTAGATTATAGACATTAAACGATAGACATTAGATGTGGGTA
>CAVKHV010000125.1:0-2184 GCA_963656085.1 Agathobacter sp. | reverse complement strand
AAACTTCAACAACAGGTATTCTGCCCCGAAGAAAAGGAATTGACAAAAGCAGAATACGCACGGCTTTGCAGAACGGCACAACACAAATGCAACGAAAGACTTAACCTTATTTTGCAAACAATATGCGGAACAGGCATCCGTGTCAGCGAACTGCAATATATAACGGTTGAGGCGGTAAAGAACGGCGAAGCGGTTGTAAACTGCAAAGCCAAAACACGGTCGGTGTTTATTGTAAAAGAACTGAAACAAAAACTGCTCTGCTACGCAGCAGAGCAAGGAATAAAAAGCGGTATGATTTTTGTGACAAGGACGGGCAAGCCGATAAGCCGCACAAATATATGGCGGGAAATGAAAGCATTATGCGAGGAAGCAAATGTAAACCCCGGGAAGGTGTTTCCGCATAACCTGCGCCACCTGTTCGCCCGTGTGTTTTACGGAATTGAAAAAGATATCGCCAAGCTTGCGGATATTCTCGGTCATTCAAGCATTAACACCACAAGAATATACATAATTTCAACAGGCACGGAACACCGCCGCCGTATGGAAAATATGCATTTGATTTTATAAAAAACGGACATAAAAAAACACCGCCCGAAGGCGGTAAAACTACATAATTTATATTATGTTGTATTTTGAATTTTGATTTTTACAAAATATTAACTACTTAAATTATACTGCCAAACCTATAAATGTCAAGTATTTTGGCATAAAAAGTCTAAGCATATTTGCCAAATTATAAAAATCTGCACAGTAGCCGACGGATTTTGCGTCCCCAATTTTTATTAAAAGGAAAAGACTGCAACTTTCAGCCCATTTCTTTCCTCATATAAAGCGGCGCAAACTCCAAATACAACATAATATAAATTATGTTGCAAAGGGGGGCAAAACCGACTTTAAATTACCTGTTAACATTATAACGAGAAGGAGTTACAGAAATGAATTTCAAAAAAATATTATCAATTATGTTAGCAATCATCCTGGCTGTTTCAGTCGTACCGATCGGCATTACCGCCGGTGCGGAAGAAAGTTCACTTCCGACATCGGGTTCAACCGGTAACTGCACCTGGTCGCTTTACGGAAACCATCTTACCGTAAGCGGTAACGGCAAAATGGCTGAATACAACAATGATAACGATATAGCGCCCTGGCGCGGGCGGAATATTACTTCCGTAACCATAAATGAGGGCGTTGAAAATATCGGAAATTACAGTTTCTTTAATTGCCCCGAACTTGAAAGCATAATCATCCCTACAAGCGTAACGTACATAGGCGACTATGCATTTTCGAGTTGTTCGAAACTTTCTAACATAGCCATACCCAACGGTGTTAAAAGCATAGGATGGCATACGTTTGAAAACTGTGTTTCCATTGTCAGAATCAATATACCCGACAGTGTTACACAGATAGGTAATGATGCGTTTAAGGGCTGCACGGGGCTTGAGAATGTGTTTATCGGTAACGGGATAACTAAAATACCGGTCAACGCTTTTTACGGCTGTACAAAACTTGCGGACATAACCATACCCGACAGCGCAACTAAAATTGACGAAAAGGCATTTTATAATTGCAGCGGACTTAAAAGTGTAAAAATAGGTAAAGGCGCGCCGAAAATAGCCCACAACGCTTTCGTAGGCTGCACCGCCCTTACGGAAATAAACGTTGACGAACAGAACTCGAATTACTGCTCTGTTGACGGAATAGTTTACAGCAAGGATAAAACCCAACTGGTAATATGCCCCGGCGGAAAAAAAGGCGAGCTTAATATTCCCTACGGTGTTAAAAGCATCGGTGATGACGCGTTTTCATACTGTACCGCCCTTACAAACATAACCCTACCGGGCAGCCTTACAAGTATAGGTAACTATGCATTCTTTTATTGCACCGGACTTTCAGGCATAACCATATCCGACAGTGTTACACAGATAGGTAATGAAGCGTTTAAGGGCTGCTCTGTAAAAGAACTTTCAATAGCAGACGGCTCTAAAACCGTAACCAAAACAATCGTTATATGCAAAGACACACTTACGAAAGTAACAATAGCCGACAGTGTGACAACTATCGGCGACAGCGCCTTTGAAAATTGTGCAAGTCTTGCGGAAGTTGCTTTCGGTAAAAGCGTAACAAAAATAGGCAGTTCTGCATTTAAAAACTCCGCTATTACAAAGATAGTAATTCCCGACAGTG
>CAVKHV010000124.1:0-2221 GCA_963656085.1 Agathobacter sp. | reverse complement strand
ACATATAAATAGTGTGCAAAAAGTATTAACAAGCAAAATAACAGTAATAGAAATGGTAATAATAACTGTCGCCACAATGGAAATCTTGTTTTTTTCTGTTTCTTGTTGATTAATTTCGTTTTCCATAAATTTTCCTCTCTTTTTATCTATTCTTAAATCAATAGAATAATCTTTTGTTAAATAAAAATGCATTTTGCTTGCACAGATTAAGAGTCTTTAAATGCAAAAACGCTTCTTCCGATTCTGTAAATTGCTTTAAAATAACAGAGTGTTCATACTCCAAATTAAGTTTGGGATACGCTTTTAACTCCTGATTTAGCAAGTTCTCGAAATAACGCCCATCAATTTCCGATCGTTTAAGTTTGGGCTGCGACTCCCATATTTCCCATTTGAGCGTTGCCATGACATCTCTCAAAAGTTTTATCTCAATCGATTTGTCTTTATATTGATCGATTTTTATTATCTTGCCGACCTTTGCAAAACATACATCAGAAGCATAGTCCAAAACAATTGGACATATCGGGACATTACAAGATTTTGCAATATCAATAACACCCCAATAAAGCGGTAGCATTATTTTGGTTGGGCTCCTGTTCCAAGTACCCTCCGGGAACAAAAGGATATTGGCTTTATCTTTTAAACACTTTTCGATTTCAATTCTTGCTAAATGCTTGCTATCGCTGCTTTTCCTGTCAATCCAAATGGCACCGTTTAGATTAAAGGCAATTCTATCCGTTACTTTTAACGGTTGTTTTCCAACGATTATATGAAAATGATTTTTTATAACCTCACTTACAACAGGCACATCATAAGAATTGGTATGATTGACAACATAAATCACGGGTGAAAAAGCAGGCAGGTTTTTACTGTCGATTATCCTTAAATCAAATTTTCTTCTGCTTTTCATTACGGCGAGTAATGGTCTATGTAATAGTTTTAAATATTTGTGGTACATATAACAATTTTACCTCTCTATAACATAATCAGTATTATGTTGTACGTAGAGTAATAAAAAAGCCCATCACAAAGATGACAGGTAAAAAAAGAGTATAGCAAAGCAAGCCTTCTCAT
Organism: Agathobacter sp.; assembly: GCA_963656085.1. Lineage (GTDB taxonomy): Bacteria > Bacillota > Clostridia > Oscillospirales > Acutalibacteraceae > CAVALG01. The sequence goes on along the minus strand of CAVKHV010000124.1, from coordinate 1,150 downwards.
AATTATCGAAAAAAGATAAAGAGAAAAGGTTTTATTGTTATGTTCAGTTTTCGACAATTATGAGCTTTTCATACTCTTCTCAGACAAAAGTGCTTTACAAATAATCCATATTATGATATAATTTTACATATAATTTATAGTTAATATATTCAAATATGATGATTTAGTACAACATAATACTGATTATGTATTTTAACATTGCTATAAATTGATTTTCTTTTTAAAACTAAATAATTAACCGCATATTTTCCATACGCTGACGGTGTTCGGTTCCGGTGGAAATAATATAAATTCGGGTTGTATTTATGCTTGAATGACCTAAGATATCGGCAAGTTTTGCAATGTCCTTTTCAATCCCGTAAAACACACGGGCGAACAGGTGACGCAGATTATGCGGAAATACCTTTTGCGGGTTGACATTTGCTTCATCACACAAGGCTTTCATTTCCCGCCAGATGTTTGTGCGACTTATAGGCTTACCCGTCCTTGTCACAAAAATCATACCGTTTTTAATATTTTGCTCTGCTGCGTAGCGGAGCAATTTTTGTTTCAGCTCTTTCACGATAAATACCGACCGAGTTTTGGCTTTGCAGTTTACAACCGCTTCGCCTTGCTTTACCGCCTCAACGGTAATAAATTGCAACTCGCTGACTCTAATGCCCGTGCCGCATATAGTTTGCAAAATAAGGTTAAGCCTTTCGTTGTGTTTGCGTTCGGCAGTTCTGCAAAGCCGTGCGTATTCTGCTTTTGTCAATTCCTTTTCTTCGGGGCAGAATACTTGCTGTTGAAGTTTTAAGGATTTCACCCTTAAATCGTGCCAACCTAAAAAAGCAAATAGACTGTTGATGCTTGCAAGCATTGAATTTACGCTCCGCACAGCGTAATTTTCCTGCAAGTGTTTTTTGTATGCAATTACGGTTTCTTTTGTAACAGCATTGTTTTGCGCGTATTTTGCAAATGCTTTAACATCACGTATATATTTTTCAACCGTAGCCCCGCTGCGCTCGGCTAAAATTAAATGCTCTTTAAAGGCGGCAATTGTCGCCACGCTTAAAATTTGACTTTCCATTTTTTCATCACCCAAGGTTTATTTTACAACCGCATCAAAAAATATTGAAATGCGGGTTTAGGTATTGTATAATTGTATTGT
>CAVKHV010000123.1:0-2260 GCA_963656085.1 Agathobacter sp. | reverse complement strand
CGCGTAATTGAATTTTATATATTTAGAAAAATTGATATTTTGGTTTATGCTGTACAGCATAACCGGGTGGATATACGAAACCGCGCTTTGCTCGGTAAGTGAGAGAAAATTTATTAACCGCGGTTTTTTAAACGGCCCCATCTGCCCTATCTATGGCGTCGGTGCGGTGCTTGATGTTTTGATTTTGGGAAGAATTCAAAATGTGTTTCTTCTATTCATTTTGGGTGTGATTGTAACCTGCACGCTTGAATATCTGACCTCGTATGTTATGGAAAAACTGTTTCACGCAAGGTGGTGGGACTACTCGGAACGAAAATTCAACATAGCGGGGCGTGTATGTTTACAGGGCGCTATAGTGTTCGGCGCTTTTTCGGTTATTTTAATAAAACTGATACATCCGCTTGTTATCAAACTGACCGAAATCCTCCCCGGGCGCGTACTGTTCGTTATAGTGTTAATGTTTTCGGCAGGTTTTTTAACCGACTTAATTATCACGGTAAGCGGCTTTGCAGGATTTAACAAACGGCTTGCCGCATTTTCGGAAGCGCTTTCGGAAAAAGCGGAGAACGCCGCCGAACAGGTGCGAAACTCCGCTACCTATGCAAAATTAAACACCCTGTATGAAAATTTCAGCAAAAAAATGAACCGACAGCAGCGCAGAATGATATCGTCATTCCCGAAATTACGCTCGGTTAATCATAACAGCGTATTGGGCGAAATAAGAAAAACCATTTCAAAAAAAGTGTCTAAATAAAATTTTGCCGTGCGGCAGACATTGTCTGCCGCACGGCTGATTTTTTCATGCACAGATGCGATTATCAATCTCTTGCCGATAAAATATCTTTCTCGTATTTTACGATTTCGGAATACCACTCGCCGTCGGCGGGTTTGCCGCAAAGGCGGCAGTATTCGTCCCAAACTTCGCCGAACGGCAGAGTTTTAAGTTCCTCCTGCATAACCATAAGTCGTGTAAAATCGCCTGTATCCTGCATTGCTTTTAATTCATCATTCGGCTGAAGCAACGCAAACAGCAATGCTTTTTGCACATTACGATATCCTGTTACCCAGGCGGAAATGCGATTTACAGACGCGTCAAAATAATCAAGGGCGATATTCACCCTGCCGTCCAATCCGCCGCAGCGGACAATTTCGCGCGCTATTTCCCTGGTTTCGTCATCAAACAGCACAACATGGTCGCTGTCCCAACGTATCGGGCGCGTTACGTGAAGCGCAATTTCGGGGAAGAATGTAAGCAGCGCCGGGATCTTATCGCTTACCACCTCTGTCGGGTGATAGTGTCCGTTATCCATAAGCGGAATACAACGGTCCTTATTCATAGCGGCATATGACAGGGCAAACTCTGCGCTGCCCACCGTGTAAGCCTCAACACCTATACCGAAAACCTTGCTTTCAATGCAGGGTTTTACTTTTTTGAAGTCATACGGCTCGGAAAGAATTTCGTCAATACTCTCGCGGTATCTTTCGCGCGGCCCTATACGGTCGGCAGGTATATCCTTAAACCCGTCGCCCGTCCAGATGTTCATAACGCAGGGTTCACCGAGTTGTTCCGCAAGGTAAGAGGATATGCGGATGCAGGCTTTCCCGTGGTTGATCCAAAACTTTCTTGTTTCCTCATTCGGGCTTGAAAGCGTCAACGGATCGCACATCGGGTGTGAAAAGAATGTGGGGTTAAAATCGCAGCCCAATCCGCGCTCTTTACAGAAATCAACCCATTTTTGAAAGTGTTTCGGCTCTAAAGCGTCCCTGTCAGCCCATTCGCCGTTGTCAAAAATCGCATACGACGCGTGAAGGTTCATTTTAGGTTTGCCGGGAATTAAGGACAAAACCTTATCAATATCCGCCATCAGTTCTTCGGGCGTTCCCGCCCTTCCGGGATAATTGCCGGTAGTCTGAATGCCGCCTGTAAGCGGTTTGCTTTTGTCGGTATCAAATCCGCGGACATCATCACCCTGCCAGCAATGCAGGGATACAGGGACAGATTTCAACTTTCCTATTGCAGCGTCCGTATCAACGCCGAACGCCGAATATTTCTCTTTTGCTTCTTTATAACTCATCTCTTTGCCTCCGTTTAAATTAAAAGCCTATACGGCGCGTGCCGCACGGCACAGCCGCCGTTATTTACAGACTTTCTTTGAATATATCAAATGGTGCCGACACTGTGTCGGTACCTTTTATTTTAGTGCCGCGCAGCCGATACGTCAATATCTTTTCACGAATTTTTACGCGGATTTTTAAACAA
>CAVKHV010000122.1:0-2290 GCA_963656085.1 Agathobacter sp. | reverse complement strand
GCAGCCGCGCCGATATAATTTCTTTGGCGGAACGGCTTACAAAGTAAAAAATACAGTGATTAAAAAACCTGTAAGCGGCTGCTGCCGTTTACAGGTTTTTACTGCTGTCATGTTCGGGGTCGTAAATCAAAATCAGTCCAACACGTAAATGTTTATCTGCCTTCTGCCGAAATTTATGCACTCGCCCTTTGTGTTAAAGAACAGGTCGGCTACCGTGCCGCTGCCGTTGCTTGTGAATCCGCCGGTATCCGCCGCGATTGCAAAGCCGTAATTGAATTTACCGTCAGCCGATACGATATAAAGGCGCGTACCGTAAGGTATCTGCTTGGGGTTTACCGCTATATAACCCGGTTTGGGCCATACGCCCGTGGCGCAGCGGCGATTGTAGGTGTTGTAATAAGCGGTCGCCTTGCCGGTGATGACCTTTGAATAATTCGTAGGTCTGCCGTTTGCGTCAAGTTTTATATCTCTGTCCGGCGTAAGTTCGGATATTACGCCGCCGCTTACCTTTGCGCTGCTTGCGGCAGCAGCCGCAACGGTTGCCTTCGTGCCCACCGTTACTACCTGCGCAACAGGCTGGGATATAATATTTTCCGAAACCGCCGTACTCTCCACAACCGTGCCGTCAACCTTTTTGCGGCTGTAGGTTACCTCTTTAACGCCGTTCTGACCGCCCGATACGGTCTGCTGACCTTTGGCGAGCGCGGCACTGTTCACCGTTTTGACTTCATACGGTATTTCTTCGGTAACCGTTTCGGTAACGTATTCGACCCGGCTTAACTGGATAACCATATTACCCTTTATCGAGTCGTTTAAATCATAATTAAGCGTATCGTTTTCGCCAAGCGAGAGCCCCGAGGTTGCAAGCGCATCCTGCACTGTTCCGCCGGCAAGTTTTAATGTGGCTGAATATTCGCCGCTGACGATATATACCGGCACCGCTTTTTTTACGGTGAGCACCGGTTTTGAACCGCTGCGGTCAACATAAATCAAATCTTCTTTTTCAAGATCTATGCCTGCTGCGGCAACGATCTTTCTCGGGTTGCTTTGGGTTGAATAAAAAGTAAACCTTTTTTCATCAATCCTGATTTCGACCGTATTCACCATTGCGCTTAATAAAAGCGCCGTTGCAACCATTATAACCGAAAGGAACGCGGCTGCAATCACACGGGAATTTTTTTTCAAAAAACCCCTGAATGACGATCCTATGTTTCTGAACATGGTACTACTCCTTTTTTGCTTTTACGGAGGTTACAAATTGTAACACTCTGTAATTATTTGCGTGCCGTTTTTCGGCTCGCTTTCATTTCGTTTTGCGCCATATTCAACATTATATGCAAAAACTGTGCGAAAGTCAATCTTGTATCGGTTATGCCGTTGTGCAATTTGCACAAAAACGCACCCTGACACCCCGCTCAAAAAAGATTACAGGATTGTAATAAATGCGATTTTAAGGGTATTAATTACAAATATTGTAAACTGAATTGTGAGGTTAAACAAAATTTTCGGGGCAAAATCGCAATTTTGCCCCGAAAACGGTGTTTTTTGAGATTAAATATCCTAAAATATTACATATTTATACATATTTATCCAAATAAGCGGTTTATTTTTAATTTTTTGGGGGATAAAACGCTCAATTTTTTTGTTTTAAAAACGCCTCCAAACGGTAGATCGGGTACCCTTGTTCCGAAAAACGCTGCTCATATTCGGTTACTATATTGCCCTCAAAATCGCTTGCGTGCAGATCGAGCGAAATGTTTTGCAGGGTATAGCCGTAGTTTGAAAATTGCTCTATCGAATATTCAAAAAAGTGCATATTATCCGTCTTTTGGCAGATAATCCCGCCGGGCGTTAAGAGCCTTTCGTATATCTTTAAAAATCGCGGACTTGTGAGCCTGTGCGAAGCGTAGGATTTTTTGGGGAAGGGGCAGGAAAAGTTAAGGTATATTTGTGAGATTGAATTTTCGGCTAAAAAGCGCGGCAGATATTCTGCGCCGCATTTTATGAATTTAAGGTTGGGTATGTTTTCTTCAATTGCTTTTTCGCAGGCGCTTACTATAACATTGGCGCACTTTTCAACGGCAAGAAAATTTATTTCGGGATTTCTTTTAGCCGCTTGTGCCGCAAACTGACCCTTACCGCAGCCGATTTCAAGGTGCACGGGTCGGTCGTTTCCGAACAGTTCGGCAAGGTCAAGTACACGGTCGCCGGTGTTTTCGGCTTCGTAATTAAGTTCCTCGCTTTGCGCCACCGTCAGCACGCCGGCGCAAGCCTCCAGCCTCGATTCAAG
>CAVKHV010000121.1:0-2385 GCA_963656085.1 Agathobacter sp. | reverse complement strand
TTACACTTGCGTTTTGTGCATTATTTTACTTTGTTTCTTAAGTTGACAGCATTGCCTGACGGGGGAGGTGGTGCGGCAACGCCGCACCGGAGGGGGAGATAACGAAGACTGCCGGAAAACTGCAAATATTAGATGTTAGAAGAAATCAACAGAAGTTTGAGCATAGATATTAAATTCTTCTTGCAGTCGGTTTTTTTCTCCCGTACTAGACTTTAGAAATTAGATGTTAGACTGTAGATGTGAGTAACGGTAGTTTGAGTATAGACGTTGAACTGTTCTTACCGTTAGTTTATTCTCCCCCTCCGTCACGGCTACGCCGTGCCACCTCCCCCGTCAGGTGGAGGCAAGAGTTTAAGCATATCTTTACCGTCAGGGGGCGGCAAGTGGTGAGTGCGCACCGTCAGCACTCAACCTACCGTTACTCACATCTAATGTCTAATGTCTACTGTCTAGAGTCTAGAATCTAACATCTACCTCTGCAGATTTTTAATAATATCCTCGACAAGGTTGCGCTGTTGCTCATTCTGTTCCAGTTTTTTCTTGACCTTATCTATCGTATAAAGCACGGTTGAATGGTCCTTGCCGAAAAGGCGGCCGATTTCCTTATACTTCATCTGCGAAATTTCGCGGATTATGTACATAGAAACCTGCCTTGCATAGACGACCTCCTGCGTTTTGCGTTTTGAGAAAATATCTTCCTTTGAAACGCCGAAGGTGCGCGAAACTTCCGAGATAACCTCGTCGATAGTCAGCGGGTCTTCCCGTTCTTCATTAATAAGGTCCTTAATAAAGTTTTTAATGACCGTTTCGTTCACGGGTTTGCCCTTTTGCATATCAACGTAAAACTTAGCCTTTTTAACGATACCCTCAAGTTGGCGGGAGTTCATTTTTATCTGTTCGGCTATGTAATATGTAATATTTTCGGGCAGTTCGATATTGACCTCGCGCGCCTTTTTATGGATGATGCCGACGCGGGTTTCAAAATCGGGCGGTTCAACATCCGCCATAACACCCGATTCAAAGCGGTTCCTTATCCTGTCGTTAAGGGTTGCGATTTCTTTCGGCGGACGGTCGGAAGTGAAGACTATCTGTTTATTTTCGTTATACAGCACGTTAAAAGTGTTAAATATTTCCTCCTGGGTTGAGGTTTTACCCGCAATAAACTGGATATCGTCGATAAGCAGCACGTCAACCGTGCGGAATTTTTGGTGGAAAAGGCTTATTGTGCCGTTGTGCAGCGACTCAATAAACGCGTTTGTAAATTCCTCACAGCAGATAAATTCAACCTTCTTCTGCGGATATTTGCGGTTGATATGGTTTTTGATTGCGAGCAGCAGGTGGGTCTTGCCGACGCCCGAATTCCCGTAAATAAACAGCGGGTTGTAGGTTCCGCCGGGGTTTTCCGCAACCGACAGACTTATAGCGTGGGCAAAGCGGTTGGAATTGCCGACAACGTAGTTATCAAAGGTGTAAAGAGAGGAAAATTCAAGCGGTTCGTTGTACTGCGGCGCGTCAACCGGCATCTCGACCGGCTCATCCACCGATACAAAAATTTCAATCCTTAAGTCCAGACCCGACACCGATCTTACGCACTTTTCAAGAACCGGCATAAAATTAGACTCGATAACCTCTTTTTTAAAAGGGGTGTAAATGCTTAAAGTGAGGGTATCCGTGTTCATTTTGACAGGTACAAGGTCCTTTATCCAGGTGTTGTAACTGACGTCCGATATCATTGTTTTACATTCTTCACAAACGGAATACCACAGGTCCTGAAGTGAATTAAATCCCATTTTTTTCATCCTTATTTTTTATTTTTAAGTTAAGAGGGTCAACAAACACGCAACGCTGTCCGTTTGAAAAACACTCTGTCCCGATTTATTGTCCATACAATAAATATTATAACACCGGGGCGGCATTTTTGCAACCGAAATATGCAACAAAATACCGAAAAATCGCATAAATTCCTATACATTTATATATGTAGCCTTTTTAAAAGGGGGGTGAGGGCAAAAAAACGGCGCTGCCGAAAACCCGAAACACGGCGTTTTCCGGCGCGAAAAATCACCCTCCCGACGGGGCTAAAAAAATATTTTTGATGAAATTGCAATGTTGTTGCATTTGTTGCCGCAACATTGCATTGTTTTTCGCCATTATATAGGGGGAGGTTGAAAATTAAGAATTAAGAATTAAGAATTAAGAATTAAGAATTAAGAATTAAGAATTAAGAATTGAGAATTAAGAATTAAGAATTGAGAATTAAGAATTGAGAATTGAGAATTGAGAATTATATTGTAACGGTAGTTTGAGCGTTGACGGTAAGCACAGGCTCTTGCCTCCCTCTGACGAGGGAGGTGTCTTTGCCGCAGGCAAAGACGGAGGGAGAGA
>CAVKHV010000120.1:0-2638 GCA_963656085.1 Agathobacter sp. | reverse complement strand
GTGCGATAAAACAACTTTATACTTTCAATCACCGCATTTGCTATCTGCAAGCGACATACTACGCAAACCCGCCGCAGGCAATTCTGTCTGCGGCGGGTTTGTTCTGCAAAATAAGTATTAAATTACAGCAAAAACTAATTATTTTGTGCCGAAAATTCTGTCTCCCGCATCACCGAGACCGGGAAGAATATAACAATGCTCGTTAAGGCATCTGTCTTCGGCGGCACAGAATATATCAACATCCGGATGCGCTTTTTGAAATGCTTCAATGCCTTCCGGGGCGGCAATTATGCACATAAATTTAACTGTTCTGGGATTGAACTTCTTAATTTTATCAACCGCGTCGATTGCCGAGCCGCCGGTTGCAAGCATTGGGTCAAGTAATATTACATCGCGTTCCGGCAAATCATCCGGCAGTTTGCAATAATAATCAACGGGAATATGTGTTTCGGGGTCACGGTACATACCGATATGTCCGACCTTTGCAGTCGGAACAAGGCTAAGCATACCGTCAACCATTCCAAGTCCGGCGCGGAGGATAGGAACAAACGCCAATTTTCTTCCGGCAATGGTTTTAAGTGTTGCCTTCTCCATAGGTGTTTCAACCTCTATGTCTGTAAGCGGCAGGTCTCTTGTTGCTTCGTAGCACATAAGCATAGATATTTCATTTACAAGTTCGCGAAATTGCTTTGTGCCGGTGTTTACATCCCTAAGAATTGATAATTTGTGCTGAATCAATGGGTGATCGAAAACCAATACATTGCTCATTTTAAAATCCTCCGTTTTATAATTTTTCTATATCCATAACAGCGTCTACCCGGCGCTGATGACGGCCTTTTTCAAATTCGGTATCTATAAACAAATCAACGAGTTCGTTCGCTACCCCGGGACCTATCACACGACCGCCGAGGCAAAGAATGTTTGAATCATTATGCAATCTCGTATATTTAGCGGAAAAGGATTCGCTGCAAGCGGCCGCTCTTATTCCCTTTACCTTATTTGCGGCAAGTGACATACCTATTCCTGTTCCGCAAACAAGTATTCCGAGCCTCGCCTCGCCCGATGCTACCGGCTTTGCAACTTTAAGCGCTATTTCGGGGTAGTCCACCGAATCAGTATTATAGCAACCGTAGTCTTTATATTTCACGCAGCGGTCATCAAGATGACGCATTATTGCGTTTTTCAATTCAAATCCGCCATGGTCGCAGCCGATTGCAATATATTCGTCCTGCTTTAAAATAGTCATTTAGCGCTTCTCCGTTTCCGAAAATTTGATATTTTTCAATTTACCGAATGATATTATAATGCGTGAGCCGTATAAAGTCAATGGATAAATTATTCAACACGGCGGCAAACGGATTATTTTTTTCCGTTTTCCTTGCTTTTGCGCTCTTTCAACTGGCGCTCAGCCTGGGACGGTCGCAGATAAAACGGCAGCAACTGTTCGGGCGGCAGCGCATATTTAAGTTTGTGCATTGCTGCAGCCGCAACAGCCGACGCGCGCCCCCATCTCTGCGATTCCTCCGCTATGTACATTCGGGGTATTCGCCCGTCCGCATAATTATAGAACAGTTCGGCACCGTCGCCTACGACAACAATAGTACCGTCCTCGTCAAGCGTCAATTCAGAGCGGTATAATTCATCAAACAAATCTTCAACCGTTATTGCCCTATCCTGCGTCAATCTTTGAGAACGTCCGCCCTTCATTTTAAAAAGCGCATTGTACACCTGTCCGCACCGTGCGTCCATAACGGCGCAGGCAATGCAATCCTGCCTTCCGGAAACACAGTATGCCAGTGCCTCAAGCGTGGAAACGCTTATGCAAAGCGTGTCATTCGGAAAAGCAAGACCCTTTACGGCACTGACGCCGATTCGGGTACCGGTGAACGACCCCGGACCGTGTGCAACCGCAAAAATATCTACATCGGCAGTCGTCATCTTACACATTTTCAGAGCGTTTTCCACCATCGGCATAAGCGTTTCCGAATGTGTGGTTTTTGTATTTGTATAAAACTCGCAAAGCAACTTACCATCCTCGCTGATCGCGCAGGAGGCTGCCTTTGCGGCACATTCAACCGCAAATATTTTCATCTTCTGTTCTCCTTATACTGATTCTGCGTTCATCTTCCGAGATCGGTGTTATTTCGATTTCAATGTATTTTTTCGGCAAAACATTCTCTATATTTTCACTCCACTCAATTGCAAGCACCGCGCCGTTTTCAAGATATTCAAAAAACCCGGTGGAATACAGGTCATCCCAATCGGTTATACGGTACATATCGAAATGATAAAGCGGTATTCTGCCGCCGAGATATTCGTTGACAATGGCAAATGTAGGTGAACAGGTGTTGCCCTTAAATCCCAGTCCGCGCGCCAATCCGCGCACAAAACAGGTCTTCCCTGCACCCATACCGCCTTTGAAGGCTATCACGTCACCGGGGTTAAGCAGCGGCGCCAGCTCTTCTCCTGTCTTTTCGGTCTGTTCCGGGCTATGAGATATATATTCCTTAATCTTTTGCATTCCTGTTCCCTCGTTCAGACAAAACAATCGGGGTGCAACGCTTCTTAAACGCAGCATTGTCCTTTACAGACATTATACCACTGTTTTTAAAAAAATCAAACTATTTGCTTGAAGTAT
>CAVKHV010000119.1:0-2651 GCA_963656085.1 Agathobacter sp. | reverse complement strand
TCCGTTTCAGCGCCTGATTAAGTTCCTGGTGCACCATTGCAACGCCGTTTTCAAGCGCCTCTTTGGAATTTTTAAAATTTACCTCTCTGCCCTCTAAAAATATCTTGCCGCCGTCCTTTGAATATACCCCGAAAAGGCATTTCATAAGTGTGGATTTCCCCGCGCCGTTTTCACCCATAAGCGCATGCACCGTCCCGGCTTTAACCGTCAGGCTTACTTTGCTGAGTGCCTTCACTCCGGGGAAGGATTTGTCTATATCCTCCATTTTTAAAAGCACGGGGCTGCCGCCGTTTTCGTGTTCCATACTGTAAAAGCCTCCTTAATGATATTAAGAAGCGGTGTACTTGGAGTACGGAATGTTAATGCGCCATTTACCGACGATTTCTTCCTTGTCGATATCCTCAAACATATCCTTGCCGCCCAAAAGATTGCCCGCAACCGTGACGATCGCATCCGCCATTCCTTCGCCGTCCTGCTTTATAGTGCCTGCCATACTCCCGTTTTCAATTGCCGATTTTGCCGCATCGGTAGCGTCAACCCCGAATACCGGTATCGTCTTTCCTTTGCCCTTGTTGTATCCTGCCGCCTGCAAAGCCGACACCGCACCGAGCGCCATCTCGTCATTGTTCGCTATTACAAGTTCGACCATATTATTGTTTGCCTCGCTGTACTGCGCAAGTATCGTGCTCATATAATCGGTCGCCGCCGCGGACGACCACTGACCGTTCTGGTCAACAAGATACTTTTTGGAGTTTGACGGATCGTAGAAAACAAGCGCAGGTTTTCCGCCCTCCTCTAAAACCTTGTCGGCGTCCTCAACGCCGTATCTCGTTCGGGCAATGGCTTCCATATTGCCTTCCTGACCTTTAAACATAACGTAACTTATCTTACCGTCGCCGTTAAGGTCGATATCTTCAAAATTCTTTCCGACATAGTCGCCTATCATTTCGCCCTGCATATGACCCGCCATTTCGTAATCCGTACCTATAAAAGCGCACTTGTCATAACTTGTAATAACCGATTCTTCAACCGAGCGGTTAAAGAAAATAACCGGAACGTCTTTCGCCTTTGCCTGGTCGATTATATTCTGCGCCGCGTCGTTTGAGCCTGTGTCGACAACATTGACTACCAAAAGTTTTGAACCTTTTGCAAGCGCCGTCGTTACCTGTTCCGTCTGAGTAGTCTGGTTGCCGTTGGCGTCGTAGTTGTTAAAGCTGTACCCGTTCTTTTTAAGCAGCTTGTCCATCGCCGTGCGCACGCTTGAAATATAGGTGTCGCTGTAAGTATAATAAAACACCGAGATTTCACCGCCGGTCTTTTCACCCGAATTGCCGCACCCGGCAAGGCACAACAGACATCCTACAGCTAATATAAAAGCAAGAATTTTTTTCATTTCAGTTCCTCCGAAAATATTGTCAGATTTGTTACCGTAGCGTAACACTAATAGAATTATGCCCGATATGTGCGATTTTAATATTTTTTAAAAATTAAAAATATTCAATTTCGGCACCGTTCTAGATTTTAGACGTTAGACTGTAGACGTTAGACTTTAGACGTTAGACTTTAGACATTAGACTTTAGATGTGGTGGATGGCAGTTTGAGCGCTGACGGTAAGCACTTACCTCTTGCCATTCTAGATTTTAGACGTTAGACTGTAGACGTTAGATGTGGTGAACGGCAGCTTGCGGGCTGACGGTACGCACAATCTCTTGCCTCCACCTGACGGGGGAGGTGTCAAAACGAAGTTTTGACGGAGGGGAGATAAATAAGACTGACGGCAACCTTAGTTACTTTATACATTTGAGTTTTCAAGTAAATAGGGCAAACTGATAACAGACGGTAAATTGATATAGCGGAGAGTTCTTTCTCCCCCTCCGAATTTTGCCCGTAGGGCAAAACCCACCGTCTCGGCTGCCGCCTCGGTCGGTGCTTCTGCTTCGCGTCAGGTGTCCACCGGACACCTGCACCCCGTCAGGGGGCGGCAAGTAGTGAGTGCGTGCCGTCGGCGCTCAAGTTACAGTCACCCACATCTAAAATCTAATGTCTATAGTCTAACGTCTAGTACCCCACATCTAACGTCTAGCGTCTAACATCTAATGTCTAAAATCTAACGTCTAGAATGGTATTAAATTTTTCTTGTAATGCGGCGCAAATATTGGTATAATATATTTTGTATATATACATTACTAAAATCGGGGGTTAATCGGAATGAAACCAAAGTTTTATATAACAACGGCGATAGCCTACACTTCAAGCAAGCCGCACATCGGCAACACTTACGATATTGTGCTTGCGGATATGATAGCGCGGTATAAAAGGGCAATGGGTTTTGACGTCCGTTTTCAAACAGGGTCTGACGAACACGGTCAGAAAATAGAGGAAAAAGCGGCGGCGGCAGGTATTCCGCCCAAGGAATATGTTGACGGAATTTCGTCGCAGATCAAGTCAATTTGGGACAGAATGAACACGACATACGACCGTTTTATAAGAACGACCGACCCCGATCACGAAAGGGCGGTCAGCCATATTTTTACCCGCCTTTATAATAAGGGCGACATCTACAAAAGCGAATACGAGGGCAAATACTGCGTCGCCTGCGAATCTTTTTTCACCCCCTCGCAGTTAAATGACGGAAAATGCCCCGACTGCG
>CAVKHV010000118.1:0-2741 GCA_963656085.1 Agathobacter sp. | reverse complement strand
AAAACTGCGATATAAAAAACTGCGATATAAACAAAACTGCGATAAGTAAATTACAAAAGATTTCCGGAAAATTTGCCGTAGTTTTGCAGGGCGGGGTAATCCCACTGCCGCAAAACCTCATAAATGCCGGCGCAAACGGTATTTGAAAGGTTAAGGCTGCGCGCGTCGGCAATCATCGGCAATCGGACGCAGGTATCAAGATTTTGCTGCAGCAGTTCCTCGGGCAAGCCCTTGGTTTCTTTCCCGAAAACCAAAAAGCAGTTATCGGGGTAATCAACCTCGGTATATGTATGGGGCGCCTTTGTGGTAAAGAAAAAGAAGTTTCCGCCCCTGTTTTTTTCGGCAAAATCGGCGTAGTCTTTATAATAGGTAATATCGAGCAGGTGCCAATAATCAAGCCCCGCGCGTTTTAACTTTTTATCGTCTATCTTAAATCCCATAGGTTCGACGATATGCAGCCTCGCGCCCGTTGCGGCGCAGGAACGCGCGATATTGCCCGTGTTTTGCGGAATTTCCGGCTCAACAAGGACAACGTTAAGAGTTGCCATTGCCGCCACTGCCCTTTCGGCTGCCGAACTTGTTAAGCAGCGTTACCACGCAGATTATTATTATTGTAACAATAAATATTCCCGCCATACCGAGACCCATAACTTTAAGCGCATTTAAAAATGCGGACACTGAAATATTCATAACTGATCACCCCAAATAAGAGAATAGGTTTAAGATAAGTCCGCCCGCAATAACCGAAGCGATCTGACCCGAAACATTTACGCCGACGGCGTGCATAAGCAGGAAGTTCTGATTATCCTCCGCCTGACCCATTTTATGAACAACCCTTGCCGACATCGGGAAGGCGGAAATTCCCGCAGCGCCTATCATCGGGTTGATTTTGTTTTTTGCAAAAAGATTGATGACTTTCGCTACCATAACTCCGCCGACGGTATCGAAAATAAAGGCGACCAGCCCGAGGCCCAGTATCATAAGCGTTTTGGGATTAAGGAATGCAGCCGCGGTCATTTTAGCCGCCACGGTTATGCCGAGCAGGAGGGTTATAAGGTTGGCAAGCACCTTTTGCGCGGTTTCCGACAGGCTGTCAAGCACGCCGCACTCCCTTATGAGGTTGCCGAACATCAAAAATCCGATAAGGGCGACCGCCTTCGGCGCAAACAGTCCGGTTATAACGGTAACAACAACGGGGAAAAGTATGCGGACGGTTTTTGAAACATTATCCTTTGCGTAGGGCATACGGATAAGGCGCTCTTTTTTGGTTGTTATAAGTTTGATTACGGGCGGCTGAATTATCGGGACAAGCGCCATATACGAATACGCCGCAACGATTATTGCCGGCAGGTAATCCGAGTGCAGATAGTTCGCAACAAATATTGAAGTGGGGCCGTCGGCTGCGCCGATTATGGCGATGGACGCGGCGTCTTTCGGGGCGAACCCGAGCAGCGAAGCGAGAACGAGCGTGAAAAATATGCCGAACTGCGCCGCCGCACCGAAAATCATAAGTTTCGGGTTTGAAAGCAAGGGACCGAAGTCTATCATCGCGCCGATACCTATAAATAAAAGCAGCGGGAAAAGTTCGTTTGCGATACCGCTGCCGAACAGGATATCAAGCACGCCCTCCTCTTTTCCCTGTGTTATTGCGCCGGAAAGCGGCAGATTGACCAGTATCGCGCCGAAGCCCATCGGCAGCAAGAGCGACGGTTCCATATCCTTTTTTATTGCCAAGAAGATAAGGACGGCGCCGATGAGCCACATTATCGGCTGGCGCCAGTCAAGATTGGCAAAGTTTTCAAACAAAGCTTGCATTTTATCACATTCCTTTACAACGGGAGAGCAAAAAAATAAACCTTTACCGCGCGGCAAATTCAACCGTGCAGTAAAAGTCTCGTTTAAACCGCAAAAAGCAGCCCATTGTTTTCCGGGTGTTATAAACACCGTGATTGACGAAAAACAAAACGGCAAAGCCGCCAACTACTCCCCTTTACATTACCGTTTTATTATATTACTGTTTCAGGGGTTTGTCAACGCTAAAATGAAAAAAAGCGCCGTCCGTCCGAAAAAAGCAGTTGAAATATCGGAACGGGTGTGGTATTATAATAAAGCGGATGTGAATTCGCGTTCCGCTTTTAATTTTGTATGAAGGCATAGCTCAGTTGGTTAGAGTACCTGCTTGACATGCAGGGGGTCGGTGGTTCAAGTCCACTTGTCTTCACCAAAAACGGCAAACCTTGAGGGGTTTGCCGTTTTTTTCGGACGCTGCGGACGATAACTTTTTATTTAATT
Source organism: Agathobacter sp. (assembly GCA_963656085.1). GTDB lineage: Bacteria > Bacillota > Clostridia > Oscillospirales > Acutalibacteraceae > CAVALG01. Next base: position 449 of record CAVKHV010000118.1, on the reverse strand, counting down.
TTAAAAACGATTTTTTGGCTTAAAGCGTCTGTTACTTCTTTTGGTAAATCATAATACTTTACAAGCGGCTGCAGTTTTACGCCGTTGCGCAAAACTTCGTTTTTTCTGCAAATGCTGCTTTCAAATTCCGGGGGACAGTTTATCTCGGCATACAGAATATCTCCTGCCATATACCTCCCTTTATCATCCATTTTAACTTCTCCGCCGCGAGCCCAAAGTATGCCGGCGTTTTCGCAAACATAGCAAAGCCCTTCCGCAAGCCGCATCGTGCAGCAAAAAGCGGCTTCATACATCAATGTGCGCAATATCGGCTCGTTACCGTCTACGGTTGTGCTTGTTCCGGCGCCGCCGTTACCGACCTGAAGAACGGCAAATCCGTTGTGCCAGATTCTTGCCGCCGTAATGCGGTAACCTTCTCTTTGGGTGATTTTATACATTTCCGCCATAAC
>CAVKHV010000117.1:0-2773 GCA_963656085.1 Agathobacter sp. | reverse complement strand
GCTTCGCCGAGTGCTATTCGCTTCGCGAGTTTTAAAAGGTGAATAGAATACCACTGCGCCATAGGCGCAATATCACTTTTGCCGCAGGCAAAAATATCACGCCGAACGAAGTGAGGTATATCACAAAAAATAAAACAGACGAAATGCGATATACCAAAAACAGGTTGGCATCATTACAGTTCGCAACATCCGGAAAAGGCATCGTCTTTGTATGTATGAGTTCAAACATATAAAAACAGTTCCCTCTTCCTTTTATGGAAAGAATGCTACGTTTATTTTACCTCACTGTTATCTATTGCATAATCTAACAGTATGTTTATCAAATCATTTCTTGACCGGTTTGTTTCTTTCGCTAATTTGTCAAGATTTGCAACAGTTTCATCTTTTATTCTAATTGAAAAAGTTTTATACCCGTCTTCACCTTTTAATGATTTTTTATTTATGATGAGTTTTTCTTTCATACAAAATCACCTCACCAATATTATGTCTTGACAATTGTTATAAATATATGTTATAATTTATAACATAAAAATTAAAAGGGAGTTTTATTATGGAACTAAATATTGAAAATCTTATGAAAACAGCAATTGAGGAAATGAAAAACGCTCAACATACGGAAGCATCAAAACATTTTGACATGGTAGTAATCAATGATGCCACGAATATTGATGCACCTTTCTTCCGGGCATATTGTAATTGCTACGATATTAAACGTGGCGAAATGGAAAATGCCGCTATCGGCTTTACCAATGCGTTCTATCGCTATGTTGATGCTGTAAAGGCCTTAAATGACCCAATTATTGAAAAAGAAAAATTAGATTATGCTGTCGTGTTGCTTACCGAATTGATTTCAATGTACAAACTTAACGCTAAAAATGTGATGTTTACTGCCCCCAGCCTTGGAATTAAAATTTCCGACGCCGCAACAAATATGAACAATAACTGTAGGGCTAAACTAACTAACAGTAAAGCAAACATATCTGCTGAGGTTGTGGCGGCGAATGATGCAAGCAATCAATCAAACAACAAGACCGGTTTAATACTTGCCGCACTCATAGCTGTCGGCGCAGTTATATTTATTTTGTGGATGATACCTTGGTATATGTTTTAATTAACCTTATTTAAAGATTACGAAAGAAAGATAAAAGTATGCTGAACATGATATTCCCAATGACTATCGCAATAATTGGTTATTTCCTAGCCAATATTGGCGGGCATGCTCATTTTAGGCTTTTTACGGTTATCGGCAGTATCCTTATTTTTGTTGCAATAATATGGTTTATTTGGAATGCAGGTTATAATATAGGATATATGCTGTACTAAGGATATTTCAAAAACGTTAATTTTAAATTGCCATCATAATAGTTCACAAAGCCGGAAAAAGCACCTAGTTTAACGCTAAGTGCTTTTTTAATTGGTGTCTTTCTGTGTAAAATTAAGGGGTGCAGCAGTGGCTTTCCGGTGTGCTTAAACCCGGGCGCGGGGACAGATAGGAACATCGCAGCAGGGCGTGCGGAAATATAGACGTTTGATGTCAGACTTTAGACGTTAGACCGCGGTAACGATAGTTTGATAACAGACAGTAAATTGTTCTTGTTATCAGTTCCTTTCTCCCCCTCCGTCGAGGCTTTGCCTCGACACCTCCCCCGTCAGTGAGAGGCAAGAGTCTGTGCTTACCGTCGGCGCTCAAACTACAGTCACCCTTGTCTAACGTCTAACTTCTGGAACGGCGGCTTTTACACAATTGCAACATCTGTCAGGCAGGCGGTTATAATTTCTATAACTTCCAACCCACGGTTTGCTTTTTACCGCCTACAAAATCCGCATAAATACCGGGCTCGGAAATCAGTTGTTCGTGTTTTCCTTTTTGCACGATACTGCCGTGGTCAATAACTAAAATCCGATCTGCACGTCGAACGGTTTTAAGCGGTGAGCAATCATAATTATTGTTTTATCGCGCGTTAATGCCTCTATCGCCCTTGCGAAAATAAATTTGTTTTACATTTACATTCACGTGTGTTATAATGACATTAAATACATTTGATGAGTAACCTAAGGGTGTGAAAAACTTGAAAAGTATATTTTTGAAAAAAGACGCGGCGCCGTCCTGCGGTTATTGCAAATTCGGGCAGGTGTGCCGCGGTACCGATACGGTAGTGTGTTTGAAAAAAGGTCTGTCTACGGTAGGTGAACACTGCCGCACCTTTAAATATGACCCGGTAAAACGAATACCCAAAAAGCGCCCGGTTATTGAAAGTTACTCGAAAGATGATTTTGAATTATAAGCAACAAAAAGCGCCCCGTAAAACGGGGCGTCAGACTGTAGACAAAGCCCCGAAAGGGGCTTTGTTTTTTTGCAAAAAAGGACAAAAAAGAGGTGGAATGTGGTATAATTAAGATATAAAAGAGGTGTGGGAAACGCTGAAAAAAGTCCCGAAACCCGCATAAATAAAGGGTTTCGGGATGGTGCCGGAAGCGGGACTTGAACCCGCACGGAGTATTAGTCCAACGGATTTTGAGTCCGTCACGTCTGCCAATTCCATCATTCCGGCGAATGATATTTTAAGAAAACTCTCACAAAACGGTCTTTTGGAAATCGGAGGTCGTTTTGGAGGTCGTTTTCGAAAAAACCAAAAATATTGATTTGTAAAAAGCCTTGTATTATAAGGCATTCCGGCGATAGGCAGGTAAAACAGCGAACTTGATTTTGAGTCCGCCTCGTCTGCCAATTCCAACACACCGGCATTTATGAACATTCACTATTATACACTTT
>CAVKHV010000116.1:0-2785 GCA_963656085.1 Agathobacter sp. | reverse complement strand
CTCAGCTGGGAGAGCATCTGCCTTACAAGCAGAGGGTCACAGGTTCGAGCCCTGTTGTTCCCACCAATGGCCTGGTAGTTCAGCTGGTTAGAACGCTAGCCTGTCACGCTAGAGGTCGTGGGTTCGAGCCCCATCCAGGTCGCCAAATGCCTCTGTAGCTCAGTTGGTAGAGCAGAGGACTGAAAATCCTCGTGTCATTGGTTCGATTCCGATCGGAGGCACCATTTTTGCGGATTTAGCTCATCTGGTAGAGCGCCACCTTGCCAAGGTGGAGGTAGCGAGTTCGAGCCTCGTAATCCGCTCCAATTCAAAGGACGCTTAAACTGAAAATTTTAAGCGTCCTTTAATAACAAGTAAACGGCGCCATAGCCAAGTGGTAAGGCAGAGGTCTGCAAAACCTCGATGCCCCGGTTCAAATCCGGGTGGCGCCTCCAAAAATCCCGTTCACTTTAGTGGACGGGATTTTACTTTTTACTTCTTACCTCTTCACTCTTACTTCAAATAAAGTTTGATACGGGATTTTTGGGAAGTAAAAGTGAAGAAGTAATAGGTAATAAGTTAGGTGTGCCTACGGCACGAATTTTAAATGCAAGGTTTATACCTTGCTCTTTTTATTTTATAGTGTTATAATCGTAATAGAAAAGGCGGTAATATTATGGCAGATAGTCCTTTGATTATAAAATCCAAAGAATTTGCTTTGTCTATGCAAAACATAAGCGGTTAAAGATTTATATTTCGTTTTCCATTTGTGTAACCCATTGAGGTGGGTCTGTGATAGTTATAGTTAATTCACCGTTTTTGTATTCCGCAACTTGACGAAAACCGTTATAGTTATCAAGAAAAAGGGCTTCGTCACAATACGGCAAGACTTTTTTCAACGCCTTAAAACGAGTTTGAAAACGCATCTTTACAGTATCAGTCGGGATATTATGACCCCCTTTTTGTACTCTGTTTTCAATTCGCTTTAAACTTTCGCTTTCAGAATTCAATCCAATATAATACAGTCGGATAAAATAGCCCTTTTCTTTTGCTTCTTTACAAGTCAGAGATGTTTTATTGCCCGATAAAGTGGTTTCTTGCGTGAACGAATATCCATTATTTAAGCATTCATCAATTTTTCGCACAGCTTTTTTCGCACCCTCAACAGCATTATTGTTACATTCAGCGGTAATTTTATCGACATCAATAATTATGCCCAACTCTAAAGGCTGGGCTTTTAATGAACCGGTGAAACTGCTTTTACCCACACCATTAACACCGCCGATAATAGTATAACATTTCAATATGTTTTTCACCTCTTCTGTAATATTATAGACTAACAATAGCGCAAAGTCAAATTGTTTTTAGGCTATGCCGGCCACCGCTTTCAGGCGGTTTTGTCTTAATTCTCAAAGACTCATCGAGGCATTTTTACGCTGTGGTTTTCTTTGCCTGTTCGGCTTTTTCGCCGCATTTGTTCGTCAAACATATGCGTACGTTTTAAACAAATCAGTTTGGGCAACGACTATAAAGTTGACAAAAACTTCAACAAACCGTTTTGCTGTTCATCAGTCAATTTGTTGAACTCATTATTGTAATTAAAAAATCGGATCATCGGCACACGGATGCATAGGGATCATAGGGGAGTGTAACATTTATGGAAAGTTTTGAACCGAAGAAATTGGCACTTATAAGAATTTGGCAGATTCTTAAGGATTACAGTGATTGCGATCATCCGCTAACGCAGGAAGACATCGCGGTAAAACTGGGTAACGAATACGGCATCTCAATTGAAAGAAAAGCAATCAGCAGGAATATTTCTCTGCTGAAGGAAGCGGGAATTGAGATTGAATCAGGCAGAGCCGGAAGTTATCTTAAACGCCGAGATTTTGAAAACTCAGAGTTACATATGTTGATCGACAGCGTTTTAAGCAGCAAACATATTACCGCAAATCATTCCAAAGACATAATTGAACGGCTTTGCAGCCTGTCCAATAAGTATTTTCGTTCTAATGTCAGGCATATTCATTCTGTCGGCGATTGGCACAAAACGAACAATCCGTCGCTGTTTTATAATATTGAATTGATTGACAATGCCATTGAAAAAGGAAAACAGATTCATTACGATTATAACAAGTACGGAACCGATAAGAAACTCCATAAGTCTTCCCGCCAATATGTGAGCCCTTATTTGATGATCCTGCACAATCAACGCTACTACCTTATGGGATACAGTGAATATTGGGGCAATATGGTGTTTCATAGATTGGACCGAATCACCAATATGACTGTTGCCGACAAAAAGGCTACGCCGATCCGTAATGTGCCGGGATATGAGAACGGTATTAATTACAACGAACTGTCGTCCGCTATGCCTTATATGTACACCGACCGACCGGAACAAATTGATTTTATTGCCGATGTCGGGATAATTGATCAGATTATTGACTGGTTCGGCAGCGATATTCGCATCAAAAAAGTTGAGGAAGAAAGCAAGGTCGGGGTCGGCGTCAAAGCAAGCCCGAACGCTATGGTGCATTGGGCTATGCAATATATAAATTGTGTGGAAATAGTTTCACCCGAGTCACTTAGAGCACGGGTAAAAAAAGCCCTTGAAAACGGGTTAAAGAAGTACGATTGAATTAGGTATGACCCTTATGACAACGGTAATCACAGGGATAAGATTTTAAAAGTTTAAAACTAAACAAAAAAAGCAGGCTGTGGAAAACGCAGCCTGCTTTTTACGTTCTGAATTTATGTACTGTATTTGGGACATTTCACTGAGTATACTTAATATGCAAAGCAA
>CAVKHV010000115.1:0-2812 GCA_963656085.1 Agathobacter sp. | reverse complement strand
AAATCAACAATTTGTTGAAATGTTTAAAAAGTTATCAACACAACTGTTAATAACTACGGCAACTTAATTTATCCACATTTTCATCAACTTTTTATCCACACGGTCAACCGTCGGACGAAGCCTGTCGCAAAGCGCCCCGCGGGACTTATACCACTTTTGCACACACCCTATTACGGATACTGTTTTTATACATACATACACAAAAGAAAATTTTAATTTTCTTTTCTTTCGCGGCGCGGAAGGGCACATAAATGTGGAAAACTTTTTGCCGCAATTTTTTCTTTAAAGGAGTATTTTTTATGAGAATTATAGTTGAACGTCAGCCGTTTTGTGACGCGGTAACAAATCTCTCGCACGCGGTCGCCACCAAGTCGACCAACCCGGTGCTTGAAGGAATTTACCTTAAAACAGAGGGCGACAAACTTAAACTCACGGCGTACAACTACGAACTCGGAATGATAAAATACATAGATATCCTGCGCACCGAAGTGGACGGCGAGGCGGTCATCAACGCAAGACTTCTCGGCGAAATGCTTAAAAGGGTACGAAGCGAGACCGTCAGGATAAATGTTGAAGAAAAGGGTCTTACTACCTTTGAAAGCAACTCGACGGTTTATGAAATTATGGGTATGGCGGCGACCGATTTTCCCGAAATGCCCAAAATCGACCACGAGGTTAAAATTTCCATCCCTGCCGCCCAACTTTCCGATATGGTAAGACAGACTATCTTTTCGGTTGGCGGACCCGACTGCATAAAACCGATTCTGACCGGCGAATATTTTGAAATTGAGGATAACGAACTCCACCTTGTCGCAATTGACGGGTACCGTATGTCGGTGCGCCGCGAAAAGTTAAGCGGCAACGAAAATATCGAGTTTGTCGCGGCGGCAAAAGCCATTGCCGAGGCTATAAAACTTATCGGCGAGGACGATAAAATTATTGATATGCAGGTGGGCAGGCGGTTTTTCTCATTAACCGTAAACGGTTATGAAATCATTTCCCGCCTTATGGATGGCAACTATGTCGACTACCGCAATTTAGTGGCGCGTGAGGACGATTTTGCGGCGATAATAAAACTTAAAACCAGGGATGTTACCGATATTATCGACCGTATTTCCCTTATGCTCAATAACCAGATAGTGACCCCCGTAATTATGCGCTGCACCGAGGATACCGTGATGTTTTCCTGCAAAACCGCTATCGGTAAGGCGGCGGACGAGTGCCGCGCCGAGATAGAGGGCAATTTCTCGGAAATCGGCTTTAATTCAAGATATTTTTACGAGGCGGTCAAGGCAACCGAAACCGACGAGATAATCATTAAGATAAAAAATTCGCTTTCTCCCATTCTTATCGAACCGGTATGCGGCGAAAGTTTTACCTATATGGTAATGCCGATACACCTTAAAGGCGATAATAAAGAGGATAACAAAAATGACGAGAGAGATTAGAATAAAAGAAGATTTTATAAAACTTGATTCTCTGCTTAAATTTGCCGGAATTGCCGAAACGGGCGGCCACGCAAAAATACTTATTCTTGACGGTGAAGTTACCGTAAACGGCGAAGTCTGCACGGCGCGCGGCAAAAAAATACGCGTCGGCGATACCGTCGCCGCAATAGGGGAAGAAATTAAACTTGTTAAGTAAAGTTGGCGGAAAATGAAGATTGAAAAGGTAAGTTACCGCAATTTCAGAAATATTTTGAACGACCAAACGCTTTCCCCGTCCGAGGGTCTTAATGTCATTTACGGAAACAACGCGCAGGGCAAAACCAACCTGCTTGAGGGGATTTGGCTCTTTTCCGGGCTTAAAAGTTTCCGCGGCACCAGGTTTGAAGAAATGATAAAAAAAGGCGAAAATAATTTTTCCGTGACCCTTGAATTTACGGAGGGAGAGAGGAAAAACATCGCCCGGATAAACTGTGCGGACGGAAAAAAAACGGTAACCCTTAACGGTATCAAAAAACCGTCGGTCAGCGTGTTTTTGGGCGAAGTTACCGCCGTTTCCTTTACCCCGGACGACCTTAAAATAGTATCGGGCGCACCCGCCGACCGCCGAAATTATATCGATTCGGTCATCTGCCGACTTTATCCGAAATATGTCGAGATAGTCCGCAAGAACGAGAAGTTCGTTAAACAGCGCAACAACGCCGTAAAAGCGGGCGGTCAAAAACTTTTTTATGACGAAATGCTTTCGGCATATGAGGAGGGTATCGCAAAATTTGCGCTGTGCTCAATGCGCCTTCGCCGCAGATACCTCCAACTTTTGGGCGAAAGAATAAATAATATTTTCGAAAATATCTCGCTCGGAAAAGAAAAAATAACCCTCGATTATATAACCAACGTGCGCGACAGCGAGGAAAAAATCAAAGCCGACCTTAAAGCCGCAAGAGCGGAGGACGAGCGAAAATTTACAACCTCCGTCGGCGTGCATAAGGATGAAATAGATATAAAAATCAACGGACTTTCGGTCAGAAAATACGGCTCGCAGGGGCAAAAACGCTCGGCGGCGCTCGCCTTAAAACTTGCCGAAGCCGAGATTTTAAAAGCGGCTAACAACAAAGAACCCGTGATTTTGCTCGACGACGTGATGAACGAACTCGACGCAACAAGGCAGGAATACCTGTTTAAATTTTTAGAGGGGCGGCAGGTATTTATAACAACCTGCGACCCGCAAAATTTGCAGCCAGCCCGAAATGAAACCGATTTTTATGTAAGCGGCGGCAAAATATACCCCGCCCCGACACGGGATTTTAAGGTCGAAGAAGGGATTTAGATGCTAGACGCTTGCTAGACGTTAGACATTAGACGCTAGA
>CAVKHV010000114.1:0-2836 GCA_963656085.1 Agathobacter sp. | reverse complement strand
CCGCAAAAATCCCCGCAGTGAACAACACTGCGGGGATTTGGTCTGTAACAGAGATATGAAGTTACTCATCCAATTTAAAACAGAGATATGAATTTACTCATCCGATTTAAAACAGAAGATATAAATTTACTCGTCCAATTTAAGCACAGCCATAAAGGCTTCCTGCGGGACTTCGACCGAGCCGAGGGAACGCATACGTTTTTTACCCTCTTTTTGTTTTTCGAGCAGTTTTTTCTTACGGGTAATATCGCCGCCGTAGCACTTTGCAAGGACATCTTTACGCATGGCTTTAACGGTTTCGCGGGCGATTATTTTGCCGCCCACGGCGACCTGCACGGGCACTTCAAACAACTGCCTGGGTATATATTCTTTCAATTTTTCGGCTATCCGCCGTGCGCGCGCATAGGCACTGTCGGCGTGGACTATGAACGAAAGTGCGTCCACCACGTCCCCTGCAAGCAAGACGTCGAGTTTAACAAGTTTTGAGGGGCGATAGTCCTTCATTTCGTAGTCATAGCTTGCGTACCCTTTGGTGCGCGATTTAAGGGCGTCGAAGAAGTCATACACTATCTCGGCGACGGGCATTACATAGTGGATATCCACACGGTCGCCGAGGTATTTCATATCAATATATTCGCCGCGCCGTTCCTGACACAGCTGCATTATAGTACCCACGTAGTCGCTTGGGGAATAGATATTCACGTCAGCGACGGGTTCAAGCGCGGTGACTATCTGCGCCGGGTCGGGGTAATTTGTCGGGTTGGAAATTTCCAGTGTTTCGCCGTTTGTCATTTCAAATTTGTAGACAACGCTCGGCGCGGTGGTAACGAGGTCGAGATTATACTCACGTTCAAGCCGTTCCTGTATAATTTCCATATGAAGGAGTCCCAAAAAGCCGCATCGGAAACCGAAACCGAGGGCGCCCGACGTTTCGGGTTCAAACATTAATGAAGCGTCGTTAAGTTCCAGTTTTTCAAGCGCCTCGCGCAGGTCGGAATACTTTGAACTGTCCGCCGGGTATACGCCGCAGAACACCACGGGGTTCACCTTACGGTAACCGGGGAGAGGTTTTTCCGCCGGACGGTCACACAATGTTATAGTATCGCCCACGCGTGCGTCGGCAACATTTTTAATAGCAGCCGCGATATATCCGACTTCGCCAGCCGAAAGGCTTTCGCAGCTTTCGAGCACATTTGCGCGCCGTCTGCCGACTTCGACAACGTCGTATTCCGCACCCGTAGCCATCATTTTAATGCGCTGACCTGCGGAAATGCTGCCGGAAACCACGCGGAAATAAACTATAACGCCCTTGTACTGGTCATAATACGAATCAAATATAAGGGCGGAAAGCGGTGCGCCGGCGTCGCCCGTGGGGGCGGGTATCACGGTAACTATTTTCTCTAAAACCTCGCCGATATTTATATCGTTTTTCGCGGATATGAGCGGTGCCGCATCGGCAGGGATGCCGATAATATCCTCGATTTCCGCGCGGACGCGTTCGGGTTCGGCGCTTGGTAAGTCGATTTTGTTTATAACCGGCAGAATTTCCAAGCCGTGGTCAGCCGCCAGATAGGTGTTTGCCAAAGTTTGAGCCTCCACACCCTGCGACGCGTCAACAATCAGCACGGCGCCTTCGCAGGCGGCAAGCGAACGCGAAACCTCATAATTAAAGTCGACATGTCCGGGCGTATCTATTAAATTCAGTTCATATTGCAGTCCGTCAGGCGCCGTATAATAAAGCGTAACGGCGTGCGACTTTATGGTTATTCCGCGCTCACGCTCAAGGTCCATACTGTCAAGCAGCTGTTCCTCCATATCGCGCAATTCGACCGTTTTTGTATGTTCAAGCAAACGGTCAGCCAGCGTAGATTTACCGTGGTCAATATGAGCAATTATACAAAAGTTCCGTATTCTTTCCATTGGAATAGCCAATTTTATTTTTCCCCGTTTTCTTTATAGTAGTCCGACAGCACCTCGCGGTTGGTTCCGTAAAAAATATCGTCGCGGTTTGCAAGGCGGCTGATTATTTTTTCAATCCGCTCCCACTGTTTTTCGTCACGGAATTCGTAACTGTGGCCCCAGATGTAAAGCATCTGCGGTTTATCGGTCCTCAGCGACAAAAATCTGTCAACAACGTCAAAGATTTTTTCATTCTCCTGGTGGCAGGTGGGCTTTAAGGCAAGCGGTTCTTCCGGCATATCGAACGCAAAGGTATCCGCTACCGTTCTTCCGTATAAAAATCCCGCTTCTTTAAGCACTTTGATACAGGTATCGTTATAAGTACCGAACGGATAAGCGAACCCGTCGATATGATAGCCGAAAAGCAGTTCGAGGTATCTTCTGTCAAGGCAGATTTGGTTCCGCACCTGTTCTTCGGTCAGGTTTGTAAGGTCGGGGTGCTGCAAAGTATGGCAGGCGACCTCGTGACCCTTATAGATTTTTTCAATATTTTCCGCCGAAAGGTGATGAACCGTATATTTTTCACCGTTAAGCTCATAACTCCAGGTGTGGCTTGTGCAAAGCGAGCCCGAATTCAGGTTGAAAGTGCCCTTAACGCCGTATTTGTTAAACAGCTCTATCAGGCGTTTATCCTCCAAATTACCGTCATCAAAACTGAAAGTCACGGCTTTTAATTTACCGTTCCACATACATATCCCTCTTTCCGAGCCGAACGGTCGGTTCAGCCCAAACAGTATATTTATTTGTAATTATACATTACATCCGCAATGATGTAAATAAAAAATGTAAAAAAAATTTACAAATAAAATTTGAATTATTATAGTGCAATATGTGTGTTTTTATGGTACAATGACATATATCAAAGTATCGTGAGGAG
>CAVKHV010000113.1:0-2966 GCA_963656085.1 Agathobacter sp. | reverse complement strand
GCCGAGTGCTATTCGCTTCGCGAGTTTTAAAAGGTGAATAGAATACCACTGCGCCATAGGCGCAATATCACTTTTGCCGCAGGCAAAAATATCACGCCGAACGAAGTGAAACATATCACTAAAAAGCACCAAACAGTGAAAACACCATTGAAATCTGAACCCCTAAGTTCAAGTTCAATGGTGTTTTTATTATAAAATTCAGTATTTATGCGGCTTTTCGGAACTGCAATTTCTTTTGGCCTTTTGGACTTAAAACAGAAAACTGCAAATTTATAAGTTGAATACCGAAAACAGACCTTTACAAACTCCCAAGTCTATTAGCACGTGTCCTGTAATTCCGCAATATTTAGAATTTAAAATTAGATAAAAATATTTTTTAATCAGATAAAATTTCATTGTTGTGTGGGCTTTCATATTATGTTAAAATAAATTTTAGTAAGGTGGGAAAAATCATGCGGCACATAACGGCAGGCAGAAAATACGGCGAAGGCAAGATTGCAAAAATTGAGTGCGTCCAAAATGACCAACTTCAAAACATTGACATAAAAAACAAATGTTTTTTGCTAATCATTCTGACTGCCGGTAAGTTGGAGTTTAAACTGGAAAACGAGCAGTTTTACGCCGCGGCGCCGGCATTTATCTGCTTTGACGAAACTGCCGACCCAGTGCTTATTTCAAAGCGGAAAGCGCAGTATACCTGTATTTACTTTCATCCCGAATTTTTAAATGTTAATATGTCCTTTGAGATGTTGCGTAAAAAAGAGTACGGAGATATTGCCTCAACGCACGATTTATTTTTGTTAAAGCCGTTTACCGATAAGGCTTATGTTGTACCAATAGCCGAGGCACAGCTTGAAAAAATAACGCAAGCGGCAGAGTTTATGCAAGAGGAACTTCAAAATCAGCGGGATTGGTATTGGTCTTGCCGAGGGCGCTCGTATTTTATGGAAATAATTATTGCTTTAGAGCGTATGTACGGGCTGATTGGGTACGGTGTAACTCATCAAAAATCGGACAATACGCCTATTATAAAAAACGCAAATCTGCGCGACGCGGTATTGTATATCGAAAGTCGATTTGATGAAAGCATTACGCTGCCCGATATAGCAAAAGCCGCCGGAATGAACCACACAACGCTTACGGTGCTGATGAAAGAGGAACTGGGGCTTACTGCAATAGAGTACCTTATGAAATACCGCATAACAGTTGCAAAAAAGCAGCTTGAATTTACAGGCGTGCCCATAAAAGATGTTGCAAATATGACGGGCTTTAAAACCGTGCAGCATTTCAGTCGTGTTTTTAAAGCCCATACAGGCAACACCCCGGCAGAGTTCCGTAAAAACGCCGTGCAAAAACGAAAGGATGATTTAAATGGAAAACAGAATAGCAGAACTTGAAAAAAGAATTGCAGAATTAGAAAATATGTTCAAAAGCATCGAACTTTCCGGTGACGGACAAAATATTTCTTTCAATCAAACTCCGCTTTATGCAGTTAAAATATCCGGTGACGGAGCCAACGCAAATTTTATCAACAGTCCTGTCAATTATGCCGTAACTGCCGACAATGACGAAGACGAACTTGAAGATTTAGAGGATACCGCCGATGAATTAGATTGCCGCATCGAAGATATAAAATGCGCGGCACTGGATGCAAAGGCGATTTTAGAGGAAGTGCAGGCACATTTTGATAAACTCTCAACCGAAATTGAAAATTTAAAAGCCGAAAGCGGCGAGTAGAATGCAAAGTTTACCGAGGCGCTGGGCGGAGTAATTAACAACCTTTTTAATAACGGTGTGGATAGAATTGTCGCCAAGCACCACATAGATAATCCTGCTTCCGGCAAAGTTATGGAAAAGTGCGGTATGAGATTTACATGTTTATCAAAAACCCAAGCAAAATTCGGTTCGGATGAAGAATGCGATGTGAAGTGTTATGAACTCAGCAAATGAATCGTTTATGGATAGTCGTATTATTGTGGACATCTCAAATTTTATATTTGTTTCCGATAAACCAAAGACGGTTGACGCTGTTTTTCTGCCGGGCGGTTCGCACCCAAAACAGCCGGAATATGCGGCAAAACTGCATAATAAAGGCATTGCTGAATATGTTATCCCGTCAGGCGGTGTCAGTGTAAAACGGGATAAATGGCCCGGCGTGCGGTCAAAGGATGAAATATACAACGGCGACTACAAAACCGATTGTGAATTTTTTACCGATGTACTGATAAAAAACGGCGTGCCGAGAACGGCAATTTTCGGCGAGGACAAGTCGGGTCATACACGAGATAATGCCTTTTTCTCTCGAAATATCGTGAACGATAACGGTCTTAGAATTAACACGGCGATGATCGTCTGCAAAGCGTTTCATGCTCGGCGTTGCCTTATGCTTTATCAGTTGGCTTTCCCCGATACCGAATTTATTGTCTGCCCTGTGCATTGCTATAATATCACGAAAAATAACTGGTACACGACCGAACAAGGAATAAACCGTGTTCTTGGTGAGCTTGCCCGTTGCGGTAACCAATTTACGGGTGATATTAAGGAGTATTTGTTATGACCCATATAATGAACCTTGAGCCGTCCGCTTTTTTAAAAATTGAAAAGGGGATCAAAACGATTGAACTGCGGCTGAATGATGAAAAGAGGCAGAAAAATGCTCGGCGGACAAAAAAATTAATGTGTATGCTTACAAAACGGGCAGTATATACGTCGGTATTGTTGTTTTGAAAACGGAAAACGGCACCGCCGAGATTTTGGATATTGCCGTGAAAACCGAATACCCGAAACATCTCTGTTGTCCTGTCTTCACAGAAAAAACACTTGCATTCGCAAGTGTTTTTTCAGTTCTATTCGCCTGCGGCGAGTCCTATTGCCTTCGGCAGTGATATTCAGCTTCGCCGAGTGCTATTCAGCTTCGCCGAGTGCTATTCGCTTCGCGAGTTTTAAAAGGTGAATAGAATACCACT
>CAVKHV010000112.1:0-3065 GCA_963656085.1 Agathobacter sp. | reverse complement strand
GATATATAATCAAACTCAATATCATAAACGCAAACCGTGTCGCCGTCCTGCACGCCTGCCTTAACAAGCGCGTCGATAATTCCGCTTGACTGAAGCGTGCGCTGAAAATACTGCAGCGACTCGTAATCGTCGGGGTTAACGCTGTTAAGCAGTTTAAGCAGCCATTCACCCTCAACCACAAAGCGGTCACCCTCTTTGTGCAGCGTGAATTCGCGGTTGTTTTTGGGCATAAGTTCTTCTTCCGGAACAGGGTCAGCCTCGTACCGTTTAACCGGCGGAAGTTTGGAAAGCCGCTCGGCTATGCGGTTAACCGCCTTGTCGGTTCCTTCGGCTATCGCCGCCATACACGGGAAGAAATCGTATCCTTTACCGACAAAATATTCCCTCAGTTTTTCAAGCTGTTCCGGCTCGCACATATCGCATTTGTTGGCAACCACAATCTGTTCACGCTGCGCCAGATCGGCGTCAAACTCGGCAAGTTCGCGGTTTATCGCGTTAAAATCTTCAATCGGGTCGCGCCCCTCGCTGCCCGAAGCGTCAATTATATGCACAAGCAGTCGGCAGCGCTCAATATGGCGCAAAAATTCGTGACCGAGCCCGACGCCGCTTCCCGCGCCCTCAATAAGCCCCGGAATATCCGCCATCACAAAACTTTTTTCGCCCTTGCGGACAACACCGAGCACCGGCGTAAGCGTGGTAAAATGGTAGTTGGCTATCTTCGGCTTTGCTTCGCTTACTACCGAAATAAATGTGGATTTTCCGACGTTCGGGAAGCCGATAAGCCCCACGTCCGCAAGAAGTTTAAGTTCAAGATTAACCTCAAATTCCTCGCCCGGGTTGCCGGGATTGGCAAACCGCGGCGTCTGCCGCGTCGGCGTTGCAAAGTGGCAGTTGCCCCAACCGCCGTTTCCGCCTTTTGCTATCACTACGGGTTCATCATCCGATATATCCGCCATCAGCCTGCCCGTGGCGGCGTCCTTTACAAGCGTGCCGCGCGGAACACGCAAAACAAGATCTTCCGCCTTTTTGCCCGAGCAGCGCGCCGCGCCGCCGTCGCCGCCGTTTTCGGCAATGTATTTGCGGCGATAGCGAAAATCCACCAGGGTGGATAAATTATCGTCCGCAACAAAAACAACGTTTCCGCCGCGGCCGCCGTCGCCGCCGTCGGGCCCGCCCGACGCAATATATTTTTCACGGTGGAACGACACTTTTCCGTTTCCGCCGTTGCCTGCCTTAATGTAAATTTTGGTTATATCAACAAACATTTTGTTCTCCGTTCTCCCGCTGCCGTGATAGCAGACCCGGTAATGAGCCCTGCCCGATGTTTGGTTTGCGCAGCCCCGATGATTTTATATCCTTCGGTTATTAGAATAACACATAAACGTCGGCTTTGCAAGCCAAAAGCGGACCCCGCACCGCAAATTCAAAATGAAAAACCGCCGCGTATGTCACGGAATGTGTTTCACGGATTTATTTAAGTAAAAGTTGACATTCACCCGTCAGTGTGTTAATATATGTAGGCAAAATATGCGGGCGTGGTGGAATGGCAGACACGCTAGTCTTAGGAACTAGTGGGCAACCGTGCAGGTTCAAGTCCTGTCGCCCGCACCATTTCGAGTGTTCTTAACCAACCTGAGAGTTGGCTGAGGACACTCGATTTTTTCTGCCTTTTTATAGGCTTTATTATTAAGTCGGATATGCCAACCGTTACACATAATAGGGGTTGGGCTTATTCAGCAATTTAATAAGGTCGATTAGCACGCCGATACAGAAAAAACCGCCTGTGAAGAGATATAAAATTCCTGTTCCGATTTTACCTTCATAGAACTTATGCGCGCCCAACAATCCGAGGCAAAGACACAGCGCAACGGACACCCATTTATTCTTCGGCCGCCCCGACGGTGCCCCTGTTCCGACAATGTTCTTATTTACATTGGCATTAACATTAGCGTTATTGTTGTCGTTGTTAATTATAATGTTCGGCTGATTCGCTGATGATTTAAGTTCTTCAACCTGTCTTCCGCAAAGATTGCATACAACCGCATCCTCCGGTATTTTACCGCCGCAGTGCTTACAGAATTTGGTTTTGACACCTGATCCGCCTGCCGATTGATGCTCAGGCTGTACCGCCGCAGTCTGATTTTCAGACGCATTTGTTTCGTATGTTGATGACCTCGTTAATTCGCTGTTATTCATTCATATTCTTCCTTTCTCTCTAATTTAAAAAAATTTTAACACATAAGTGTTCATATGTCAACATATGTGTTCATAAGAGGCATAAATCGGCACTACAATATACACAGAGGTGATTTTCTGTGTATATCCCGACTTTAGATTCAAAGGCAGTTGGAAAAGCAATTGCATATTTCAGAAAGCAAAGCGGTGTTTCGCAAGACGTTTTAAGCGGTCTTGCCGATATCGGGCGCAGCCACCTCAGTGCGATTGAGCGCGGTGAACGAAAACCGACACTCGAAACGCTATACAGAATCAGCACTGCGCTGAATATTAAAATGAGCGTAGTGGTTAAGAAAATTGAAGAAGAAATTGAAAAATAAAAGCAACAGCCGAACGTTACAAAACACTGCCGTCAAGCTGTTGCTTTTCAGTTTAGACAAAACAATCGGTGTCTTGCCAATCACTCCGGCAATCATTCCCATAACCGTAGTATTCCCTCATACGTTAGGCCGTCAATCTCCTTACAACGAACGGAACGGGTGCTTATTACGGAAAATTCCTAAAATCTTTTGCCGACGCAAAACAAAAACGCCAAACAAAAACCGATAAGTGCCTGAACGCATTGCCGTCTGCCTGATATGTGCAAATAAAAACGCAAAAAACCACTATATAGGTGCAAAAAACTTTTGAAATTGCTTGAAAATCGGTGCAGGTTATGATATAATACACACAGCATATGCTGGGAGGTTTATTTGTGGAACGAATTGCATTGCAAAAATTGATAAATTGGAATGGCAATAAGCGCAAAAAACCCTTGATTGTCTGGGGCGCAAGACAGGTTGGAAAAACCTATCTTGTAGAAGAACTTTTTGCTAAAAAGTATTATAAAA
>CAVKHV010000111.1:0-3100 GCA_963656085.1 Agathobacter sp. | reverse complement strand
TTACAAAAAGTGTGCAAGTTATTTTTCTAACTTACACACTTTATTTTACAAGCTCAATTTTGCCACTTAACTTTGTGGAATCTTTATATTGCAATTTATAAAAAATAATAAATCAGCAAAAAAATCTTGACAACTCGGCTGCGATGTAGTAAAATCATATCGTTGCATACGATATCTGCCGTTTATGCTGATATGGCTCAGGTGGCAGAGCACTTCCTTGGTAAGGAAGAGGTCACCGGTTCGAATCCGGTTATCAGCTCCAAAAATCCCGAATACATCGATGTTCGGGATTTTTCATTTGATTAAAATTTATTTTGCAGGCATAGTTCATCGGTAGAATGTCAGCTTCCCAAGCTGAACAGGCGGGTTCGACTCCCGTTGCCTGCTCCAGAAAAGTCACCTGTAATGCAGGTGGCTTTTTATGTTATCGGATAAATTAAAATTCAAATTCCATACCGTCATACGAAGTTGCAAAACCGTTTTCTGCTGCTATGCCTACAAAGTCGGTATAGCAGGAATTTTTACCGTTATGTGAAAAGTGGTTTAATATAAACACCGTATTATCGGTAACGATTTTTTCTTTAAGCATTTTTTCACGGAGTTTTATGCACCGTTCAAGCGAAAGATGCCCTGTATATGTTGCGTTATTGCACGCCTCTGTGCAGTCGAGCGAAACAACGTCGATCGGCGATGCGAGGCCTTTAAGGCATTTAAAGGTCTCGCCGCAATACTCGCTGCTGTCGTGCGAATAAAACAGACTTTTACCGTCTTTTTCTATTACAAAAAGCAGCGGAGAGGTTGACGGGTCGTGGCTTGCCTTCACGGGCAATATCGTGTATCCTTCGGCAGAAAATGATTCAAATGCGGTTATTTCTTTTGCGATTGCGTCGGTTTCGGGAATGCCGAATTTTTCGATAACATTTTTTATCATTTTATATCCGCTTTTGCCCGCGTAGAGGGTCAGCGGAGTTTTGTCGGCTATATGTGAAAACCCGTTTTTCCGATTAAGTATTTCGTCCGCATATAAATGATCTTCGTGCGAGTGGGTAATTATGCAGGTCTTTATTTCGTTAAGCGGTATATTATATTTTAGATAATGCATATATGTTTCGGGCGGAAAGTCTATCAGTATTTTATTGTCGATAATCGCCTGACTTCTTGTCCTTATATTTTTGCCGCCCAGCAGCTTTGCTCTTTTGCAATTTTCGCATTCGCAAAATATTGCAGGGATTCCCTCCGCCGCCGCGGTTCCCAAGTATTTAATCTTCATAATGTCCGCCTGCCTTTTGTGGTTTTCGTTGCGTTTTAATAAGTATATTTGCAGTGCCGCCGCTTGTCAATACCGCTTTTTGTGCGCGTATTGCAAAATACAACAAAAAATTTCAAAAACGGTATTGACAAGCGGGCAAAGCCGTGATATACTTTACAAAAATTTATAAAGGCTGTGACGAAGACGGTCTTGAATTTCGATTTTCAGAGAGTCGGTGTTTGGTGCGAACCGACAGTTGAAGTTCTGCCTGACCCATCCTTTCCGAGCCGGAGTGCCGAATGACCGTTGGTCTATTAAGTTTCTCCCGTGATTGCTGCGTTAATGCATAGAGGTTGTCTGACCTCGAAGAGCGGCGAACGTATGTGTTCGCAATTTGAGTGGTACCGCGAGTGAATTTCACCCGTCTCAAAGTTGATTCTTTGGGGCGGTTTTCTGCTTTTTTACACCTGCCCCGAATTTAATGAGGATTGTGACGGATACCGTGTTGGCAGAAAATCAAGGTAAATGCGTAGGATAACGGTGCAAAAACCGAATTTTAATAAAGGAGATATTCAGCTATGGACATTAAAATTACAGAAAATCTCAACCCGTCGGTCAAACCTGCAGACAATGCTCTGGGGTTCGGCAGAATATTTACCGACCATATGTTTATTATGGACTATGACCGCGATAACGGCTGGCACGACGCAAGGATTGTACCGTTCGGACCTATCAGTCTGCATCCGGCTTCAACCGTACTGCATTACGGAAGCGAAATTTTTGAGGGATTGAAGGCATATCGCCGTGCCGACGGAGGGGTTCAACTTTTCCGCCCGACCGAAAATATAAAGCGCCTTAACAACTCTGCCGAGCGTTTGTGTTTGCCGCAGATACCCGAGGATATAGCGCTTGAAGTGCTTACGACCTTTGTAAAGCATGAGGCGGATTGGACTCCCCGTTTGGAAGGAACATCGCTTTATATCCGTCCGTTTCTGTTCGGTAATGACGAAAATCTTGGTGTTCATGCGGTTCATTCCGCTAAGTTTGTTATAATCTGTTCTCCGGTCGGCAGTTATTATAAAGAGGGCATCAGTCCGGTTAAAATTATGATAGAGGATGCCGATGTCCGCGCTGTGAGAGGCGGTACAGGTTATGCAAAGTGCGGCGGTAACTATGCGGCAAGCAGCCGTGCAGGCGAAAAGGCAGAAAGGCAAGGCTATTCGCAGGTTCTGTGGCTTGACGGCGTCGAGCGTAAATATATAGAAGAAGTCGGCTCAATGAATGTTATGTTTAAAATTGACGGCGAGGTGGTCACCCCTGCGCTTACCGGCTCAATTTTGCCCGGCATAACAAGAAAATCCTGTATCGAAGTGCTTAAAAAGGCAGGTTACAAGGTATCGGAACGGCTTTTAAGCGTTGATGAACTCGGCGAAGCGCTTGAAAACGGAAAACTTGAGGAGGCCTGGGGCTGCGGCACCGCGGCGGTTATTTCGCCCATCGGCGAACTTTGCTATAAAGGGAAAAAATTCACTGTCAATAACGGTGTAATCGGGTCGGTCACAAAAATGCTTTACGATACCCTGACGGGCATACAGTGGGGCAAGTTGGAGGATACCTTCGGCTGGACATATAAACTTTAATGACCTGAATGTTAAAAAGGCTTTCGCAGTCGGTTCGACTGCGAAAGCCTTTTTTTGGTACCGGACGTTAGATGCTAGATGATAGACTCTATACCGTAGACGTTAGACGTTAGATGTGGTGGATGGTAGTTTTCGGGCTGACGGTACCCGCAAACCCTTGCCTCCCACTGACGGGGGAGGTGTCGAGGCAAAGCCTCGACGGAGGGGGAGA
>CAVKHV010000110.1:0-3105 GCA_963656085.1 Agathobacter sp. | reverse complement strand
TGATTTCATTCCCGTCATACTGGAGCATATTCTTTTCTGCCATCTCCACCAGATACTTATAAGCGGTGCTCTTAACAATGCCGACACCCTCGGCTATCTTAAAAGTAGAAGGAGGTGTCGCTTTTTGCAAACACCTCAACTTTTCCATTTATTATTTGTCCATTAACCCATAGAAATTAACAATCTAAGATATTTATGTGCCTGTTCCTTTGTACAATCGGATTTCTTTATTGTTGCCCACTGCCATACAAGAAACAATGTATTACTGTAATGGTCTGCAAGCAACTCATTCGGAATGTCTTTTTGCATTGCTTCCGGACAGCTTTTAAATATAACACGCATTTTGTTATTCAGAAAATTTCTGAAACTTGAAAACATATATCCAACCTCACTGTTATGCAAAAGAACCTTGTGTATGACAGCTTCATTTTGCTTTGTAAAATCAAAAATTCGGTCGAAATAAAGGTACAGCATTTTATTTTCTTCGGCGTGATGATAATCACTAAATCCTACCTGTTCGGCAAGTGTCTGCCAACAGTAACCAAGCATATCATATTTATCATCAAAGTAATTATAAAATGTTGCACGAGGATATTCTGCCGCTTCACATAACTGACCGACAGTGATTTCTTCAAAAGATTTCTCGGATAAAAGCATAAACATTTTCCCTGTAAATGCTTCCAATGTTCTTTTTGCTCCTTTTGTTAATGGCTTTGTAGTATCGTATTTCATAACTGATTCCTTTTGCAAAATTCAATATTTGTCCAACTTTAAACAGGTAGGTTCATATGTTACTTGTTTTGTTGCCGGTTACAGTATAGTATGAAATCAAGAATTTTACAAGTGTCCAAATTTATTCACTTGTGTAAAGGAGAGTGCTTTTATGAGTATTGCAGTTATAACCGGAGCGTCCTCTGGACTCGGTGCCTGCTATATTGACGCTGTTACAAAATTATTTTCTGAAATAGATGAACTATGGCTGATTGCCCGTCGTGAAGAACGATTAAAAGAAGTTGCTGTGAGATATCCAGATAAACATTGTATACTTATTCCTATGGATATGACTGATATGAGCAGTTTCAAGATATTGGAAGAAAAATTGAAAATCACTAATCCGCAGATAGAAGTTTTAATAAATGATGCAGGTATGTCAATTGGTTCTTCTTTTGAGGATATGAAACTTGAAAATATGCTGAAAATCATTGACCTGAACTGCAAAGGAGCAACGGCGATAACAAAGGTATGTCTGCCATACATTATAGACGGTGGTACAATTTTGGAGGTATCCTCAACTTCTGCATTTGTTCCTAATACAAACTTAATCGTTTATTGTGCATCAAAATCCTATGTATCCGCACTTTCTCTCGGACTGCGTGAGGAACTCAAAGACAGACGCATAAATGTATGTGCTATGTGTCCGGGTTTTATGCTTACGGAAATGACAAAAACCGAACTTACAAAAGGACAAAGCCGATTGCCCGTAATTGACCCTAAAACTGCCGCCTTGAAATCCTTAAAAGCAGCAAAGAACGGCAGAGCCGTTTATACTACCGGAGCATTTTATAAATGCTACCGATTGCTTGCAAAGCTTATTCCGCATACACTTCTTGTTAAATTTGCAAGTCTTGGGTAAGGAGATAGATTATGATTTTATATTTTTCGGCAACCGGAAATAGCGAATATGTTGCTAAAAGGATTGCAACCGAAACAGGCGACATTACCGTTTCTATTACCGATTGCTATAAAAAACAAATTTTCTCATTTGATGAAAAATACAAAACACTCGGTATAGTAAGTCCCACATACTCTTGGGGATTGCCTGTTATTGTAACCGAGTTTTTACAACGACTTGATTTAACCCACAAGCCCGACTATATATATTTCATTGCAACTTACGGAACAACTCCGGGACAGACCGGAAAATTCGCAGATAATATTCTTGCTCCTAAAGACCTGCCATTGTCCGCAAAATTCAGCGTGAAAATGCCGGATACTTGGACTCCGATTTTTGATTTAAGTAATAAAGAAAAGGTTCAGCGTATAAATGATAGTGCCGAACCTGAAATTGATTATATTATCAAGCAAATAAAGAATTATACAATAGGGGATTTTATGAAAAATAAACTGCCTTATCCGCTTGCAAAGATAGTCTATAATATTGAATATGATTCGATGCGTAAAACAAAGAATTTTTCGGTTGAAGATAGCTGCGTTGGGTGCGGATTATGTGCTAAAAACTGCCCCGTTTCTGCCATTAAGCTGAAAGACCGCAAACCTGAATGGCTTAAAGAACAATATCCCTTTAGCTGATATGGTTCTTCTCATACTATCATATATTTTCTCTATATTCACTTATTGTTTGTCCCGTCCAAATCGTAAACGCTCTCAGGAATGAACCTATTTCCTGATAACCGAGCAGAAATGCAATATCTTCTGTTGTCATATCCGTATTGGCAAGGTATGTTTTTGCAAGCAATTCTCTTGTATGGTTAAGCTGCTTTTGGAAATTAGTATCTTCCTCCTGCAATTTACGCTGAAGGGTACGCTTGCTGTAACCAAGCTTCTTTGCCACATCATCTATCGTACATTCTCCACTTGGCAGAAGTTCCATCAACGCACTGCGGACACGAGCCGCATAAGTATCATCAGTTTCCATCATTGAAAGTCGGCGGGTAAGTTCAGGTTCGAAGAACTCCCACATTGACTCATTCCTGCTAATGAATGGTATCATAGCATCTGCTTTTGAAAATGTAAGGCTGTTTTTATCACTGACCGTAATAGGAACATCAAGGAACTTGGCATACGCATTGTTTTTCATTTTCTGCGTTACATTTGCCCGAACAGGCTTTATATTTTCCTTTGTCGCCTTGCGGATTAGTCCCGTTATAAAAATAAATTCTATGCCAATGAGTATTTCAGGTAATTGCAATTCTTTGTCGGCAGGTATTATTTCTACACTTACCTCATTGTCATTTTCTTCTACCTGATAGAGCAATGCCCCAATCAAAGGCTTATACTGTGCCAATCGTTTTAAGCAAAAGAGAGCATTTTGATATTGTCAATATTACTTTACAACATAAACTCGTATATAAACGAAGCTATGCA
>CAVKHV010000109.1:0-3158 GCA_963656085.1 Agathobacter sp. | reverse complement strand
CTGCTTCGCAGAGGTGTCCACCGGACACCCGCACCCCGTCAGGTGGAGGCAAGAGTTTGTGCGTACCGTCAGCGCACAAACTACCATTACCATCGTCTAGGGTCTAATGTCTATAGTCTAACGTCTAGTACCCCACATCTAACATCTAAAGTCTAACGTCTAACGTCTAGAACGGGAGGCAAGTAGTGGGTGCGCACCGTCAGCGCTCAAACTGCCATCCACCACGTCTAATGTCTAGCGTCTAACATCTAACATCTAGAATGGGTGATATAATTGACTCACATATGCTGCATATGCGGTTACAGAGTTCCGCTTTCAAAAGACTACCCGTTTGACAGCGAGGTCAAAGACCTTTATATGTGCCGCGACTGCAAGGATTATCTTGACCGATTGGAACAGGGCGAGAGCGCCGAACTTTACGGCGTGTCCAAAAAATATATTGCGGCGGCAATAGACTCGAACGGAGATATGGACAGCAGGGTGAAACACTACCTCTGCCTCCTTGCGGGAATTGATGATGAAAATTTAAAAGAAACCGAAAAAACCGATGCGCCCAAAAAGCGGCTGTAGAGGTGAAAAACTTGAAAAAGAACGATGTTTTTAAGGTTGAAATAACCGATATGACGGGCGAAGGCGCCGGCGTATGCCGAATTGACGGCACGGCGGTCTTTGTCCCTTTTTCCGCTGTAGGCGATAAATTAAAAATACTGGTAGTTAAGGTGAAAAAGAACTATGCCTACGGCAAAATTCTTGAAATAATTTCTCCTGCGCCCTCGCGCGCGGAAAATGACTGCCCCGTTTTCGGCAAATGCGGCGGCTGTGTGTTCCGTCATATAAATTATGAAGCGGAGTTGGAAATTAAACTTTCCGCCGTGCGGAATAATCTGCGCCGAATAGGCGGCGTAAACGGGGATATTGTCGAAAAAATCAATGCCGCGCCCGACGGTGTCTGCGGTTACCGCAACAAGGCGCAGTACCCCGTAACCGAGTCGGACGGCAGGGTAACGGCAGGCTTTTTTTCACCGCGCAGCCACAGGGTCAACCCCTGCACCGATTGTGCCCTGCAACCGCCCAAATTTGCCGCAATCACCGAATGTATTTGCACCTTTTTAACCGAAAAGGGCATTTCCGCCTATAACGAGGTGCTGAAAATCGGGCTTGTGCGCCACATTTACCTGCGATATGCCGAAATTACCGGCGAAATAATGGTTATTATAGTAATAAACGGGCAATCGCTGCCGCACAGTGCCGAACTTACAAACAGACTTAAAAATCTGCTCGGCGACCGACTTAAAAGCTTCGGGATAAACGTCAACACGGCGGATACCAATGTAATTATGGGCGAGGGCTGCACATTTTTGTACGGCGACCCGTATATTACCGATGAAATTTGCGGCGTGCGTGTCCGCATTTCGCCCCATTCGTTTTATCAGGTCAACCGCACCATGGCGGAACGGCTTTACAAAAAAGCGGCTGAATACGCCGCGCCGCAGGGCAAAACCGTGCTTGACCTTTACTGCGGCACGGGTACGATAGGACTTACAATGGCAAACAAAGCCGAAAAGATAATCGGCGTGGAAATAGTGGCTGACGCGGTGCGTGACGCCGCCGCAAACGCAAAGGCAGGCGGCATAACAAACGCGGAGTTCATCTGCGCCGATGCGGCAAGCGCCGCCGCCGATTTAAAACGCCGCGGCATATCCGCCGACACCGTGATTGTCGACCCTCCGCGCAAGGGCTGTTCCCCCGAACTGCTTGCCACGGTAGCCGAGGGATTTTCCCCCGAGCGGATAGTTTACGTTTCCTGCGACAGCGCCACCCTGTCGCGCGATATCAAGATATTAAGCGGCTGCGGCTACGCCCCCGTAAAAGCCGAAACCTTTGACCTCTTCCCCCGCACCGCGCATATAGAAACCGTATGTTTGTTAGAGTCGGGGAAAGATAAAATCGGGAATTAAAAATGCTGAATTAAAATTAACAGGCCGCAGTCTGCGAACAGACTGCGGCTCCCTTTTTACCTGCTGTTATTCACCGCCGTGCGGCGCATACGCCGCACCGCCGCTCAGGCATTGTCATACCGTTTCCAAAAACGCTTTACCGTTTCCTCGTATCTTTCCGGTTCAACATAATAACTGAGCGCGTGACCGGCACCCGGAACTACCAAAAGGTCTTTCGGGGAGGCGCAGGCGGCATAGTTTTTGTAGGTCATCTCTATCGGAACAAAGCGGTCGGCTGTGCCGTGAATGAAAAGTATCGGAACCGTCGCGTTCTGCACCGCCGTTACGGTCGAGTATTCGTTCGCGCCGACAAGGAGTTTCCTTTTGCACATAGCGTCGGCAATGCGCTTTTTGGTAACATAAGGCACGTGCAGATTTTTGCGCGCGATGTGCCGCCAGATTTCTTCGGGGGAGGTAAATCCGCAATCGGCAATTATGCCGTGAACATTCTCCGGGAGTTCCGCACCCGACGCCATAAGAACGGTCGCCGCGCCCATTGAAACACCGCACAGATAAATCGGAAGTTTGTTGCCCAATTGCTCGTTTGCGGCACGGATCCAGTCAATGCAGTCATATCGCTCAACAAGACCGAATCCCATATGATCGCCGCCGCTCTCGTTCTGTCCGCGCTGCTCAATATACAGCACATTGCATCCGTTGTCACGGAAAAAATCGGATATAAGCCCGAAATCCTTGTCCCAGGACGAACGCCAGCCGTGCACGGCTATTATAAGGCGTTTTGCTTTTTCACAGGGAATATAATGCCCCACAAGACATGTGCCGTCGTGCGCTACGGTTTCAACGACCTGATTTTCGCTGTTCCGTAATTTTTCGGAGGCTTCCAGCGCCGGTTCGGGAACGGCCGGCTCTTTAGCCGAGCCTGAGATCAACCCGTTCGCCTTTTGCATAACCTTAGGCGGAGTCCTGTCCAGCGCCGTGTTTATAAGCAGTTTAGTCCCTAAATAGGTCAGCGCGGCACCTACCGCCAGCGTTCCTGCCGACGCGCCCGTGGCGATTGCGGCATTGCGTAACGCCTTGTTATTGCTCTTTTTACTCACATCTCATTTCTCCTTTCATTCAGCGGACATTTAAACTTTACTGTTTTATTTTATTATATTTTACCACTTTTATATGATTTTATCAATTAGGCAGTGCCGCCCG
>CAVKHV010000108.1:0-3392 GCA_963656085.1 Agathobacter sp. | reverse complement strand
AAAAATGATATTGCGGGATTTTTAAAAACCGATAAATCGGCAATATCATTTTTCAACCATAGTCATATAGAAATACAGCGCAAAATCCTGGTCGTTTGCCCAGTCGTCATAAAACGCGCCTTTGCGCCCGTTGACCTTGTACGGATAAACGTATGCACAGGAACCCTCGCCGTTTTCGGTGAAAAGGCAGAAACAGTTGCGTATGCATTCGTCTGCGGCGGCAAGGTATTCTTTACCTCCGCCCGCGTTGTAATAATCAAGGTAAGCCCTTGCGGTAAGGCAACTCCAGTAATGGGGGAAGGTATCGCCCTGCATTCTGGCAGAACCGAACCAGAAGTCGTCCCAGTACCTTATCGGCGTTTCGTTCATATGGCAGCTCGGCTGATGACCGTTAAAGCGTTTAAGCAGGTTTATGTGCTTTTCGGCTTCCTTTAAATAAAAGTCGTCGCCCGATATTAGGGCAAATTCAGACAGGATAGTTACCGCAGGGGTGACGATCGTTTGCTCATAATTGACTTCGTGACGGGGGTAACTTAACCCTTTTTCTGCAATGCTGTCCGCATGCTTTTTAAAATGTTCTTTTACCTTGTCACATTCGGCGTTCATTCCCGCTTTTTTCAGCGCGTTATATGTCAAGAGCATTGAAAAAGCGTTCGGGTAGAACTTATATCCGCCGTTTGCATAATAAAAGTCAAGCCCTTTAAAACTGTAATTAAGATATTCGGTATTCCCGGTGAGGTTGTACATTTCGGTGAAAAACGAAACCATCCAGGGGATGTTATAAAGTCGGGTATACTTTTTGTTTTTGCCTATTCCGTCAAAAACTTCGCCGGTTTCGGAGTCAAAAAACTCCCTGAGTGTAAACGCAACATAATCGTTTAATGACTCAAGCAGAGCGGCATCTTTATGGCTTTGCAGGTAGCGGCACATCAGAAGCGCCATACCGACCCTTTCGCGGCAGGCATTGTGGTCACGCGTCAATGAACTGAAAATAAGGTATTTATTTTTATTGTCATACGGAAGAAATGCACCGTAAAGCGCACTGTCACGCCGCTTATACTGTTGCTTTTCGGCTATAAAACGCAGCCGCTTTTCGATAAGTATTTCGGGCGCTTCGCTTGCATAAAATTCGGCAAAGGTGTGATTGGCGTCGGTATTTACCGTCAGCCGCATATCGCCGAACCGCTGCGGCACGGTTTCTATATAATATTCGCCGTTCTTTTCCGTCACGGGAACCGCTTTTCCGTCGAGAAATACCGATATTTTTTCGGGTTTAAAAGCGGTTTCGATCTTACAGCGTATCGGTTCACCGACAAACACGGTGTGCTTTTCCGCTTTAATCATTACCGTGTTTCTGTATTTTTTGACGGTTTGTTCAAATTCCGCCCGTGCTTTAAACGGAAACAGTTTAAAGTTCCATACGTATTCTTCGCCGGGGAGGAGTTCAAGATGTTCGCAATCAAGCAAAAACACTCCGCGCCGACTGTATTTATCCGCATTGCACAAACTGTAACTTGCAAATGCGCCTTCGGTCAGGACAAGACCTAAATTATGTTCCGACACGCCCATTTTAACCGCGCTTACGTAACTTGTGTTACCCGCGCACCACAGATGTGTGTTGCAGCGGTGCACCATACAGTCGTCGGCGTATGTATACATATCGTTAAACGGGACGGCTATGCTGAGGTCGCCTTGTTCAAGAAACAGGTCGGCGTCGCGGACATTTTGGACGGTGTATTTTTCGTTAAAAAACCCGTCGCTGTCAAATCCGCGCTCTACGGTTACGCGCACGTTCCAATCTTCATAAACCGAGCGGCAGATACCGCCTTCTTCCGAAAAAGAAACAAAGGGCAGCACCTTTTCGCCCACAACCTTTTGCACGCCGTTTTCGTCCGCATAGGGAAGTTCGTCGAAAAATCGAATCTCGCCCCAACCCGAAATGCCGCTGCACCAGTTCATTTCGTGCGGGTCATTTTTTAAAACCACCGATGTGACAGTCCCGTTTTCGGGGGAGAGGCTTATTTTAAAAAATTTGTTTTCCATAATAACACCTGCTGTTAAAATAAGTTGTTTAGGCGGCGAATTTTCCGCATAGCCATATTAAAATACCCGTTATCCGATTAACACACCGAATGTTTTATTGAAAATCGGTTATCAACTGCGCGTCATACCTTAAAATATCGATGGCGTCCTTTGTATTAACCTGCTTGTCGCCGGTTACATCCGCGGCTGCTTTTTGCGACCCTGTCAGAGTTTCTATTTCCGCGTTATACCTGAGTATAAGTATTGCGTCCGTTACATTAATTTTACCGTCACCGTTTACGTCGCCGAGTTTTATTTTGTTTTCCACAACAACATAGGTGCTGAAGTGGTCGGTCATAAAGGTCAATTTTCCGTCTTTAAAGGTTGCCTTCATATCGGTGAACGTGCCGTCGCTTTCGCCGCGGAGGACGGTGCATTTTGAGCCGTCCGAGTTTTTGGGGGCATCAATCGAAACCTCAATTTTGCCGTTCGGCTGAATACTGACGCCGTTCTTTTCAAGCGTTATATCGTACACGGCGGCGTTTTCAATGTTGTATCTGTCGGCATTAATGGCGGAAGTGTTTATATCCGCTGTCGATTTTTTAATAACCTTAGCGGACACATTACCCGACGCTACGTCGGTTGTGGCGGAAATTGAAACTTCCTCATTGTCCGAAACAATATCTATATTTTCGGGGACGGTTACAAGCAAATTGTTTGCTTTGGCGTAATTGTATGCCACGGAGTCCTTCGGGCAAATGATTTCCGTCAGTTTACAATTAAGGCGAATGCCGAATTCCGAAGACCAGTATTCGTAACTGTAATAGTCGCTGTAGATGTAGCCGATCGAATAATCCCGCAGCTGCGTGTTCGGGTTGGTGATCTTAACCGCGGAAACATCGCTTTCGATAAACGCGCAGGCGGAAATTTCGGTTACGCTGTCGGGTACTTCATATTTTTGCGCCGTGCGTTTGGGGCACCAGATAAGTTTTGTTCCGTCCTTGCTGTAAAGCACGCCGTCTATACTTTTGTAATTCGGGTTGTCGGGCGCGACATTTATCGCGGTCAGCGAAGAGCATTTTATAAATGCCGACGGGTAAATGTCCGTTACCGAATCAGGAATATATATTTCTTTGATTGCAGAGCAGTTATAGAATGCAAAACTTCCGATGACCCTTAAACCTTTCGGCAGGGTAACGGCACCGAGCGTGGTTTGTTCTTCCAGTGCATAATCGGCTATTACGGTCGTGCCGTCCTTTATTGCGATTTTTGTGTTTTGCGGCATATCACCGTGGTAACCGATGAAAATATGTTTAAGATACATCGGACCGTCACTGTGCGAATTTGCCCAGGCGGTGTTGTCAAATGCG
>CAVKHV010000107.1:0-3449 GCA_963656085.1 Agathobacter sp. | reverse complement strand
CGCCACGATATAAATTCTGATTCTTGTACCGTTAAAGTGTGTTTACACAAAATTCTAAGAAGAGCCTCGATTCCTACAAATAAGATTTTAGGCAACTTATCTTTATCATAATTTTCGCCTATTCTTACACGGTCACATTGATACTTTGGTTGTTTGTTTTTTAGACGCCTTTTGCAACTTTCATAATATCTGCATTGACCATGCTCACCTGTGTAATATTTTTTATAGACTTTTTCAACTAAGCCGTTTTCTAATTCAGTCATACTTATCACCCTTTAATTATAACAAACTAAATATCTAATTACAACAATCATCAATCTTTACGTAACTGTTAAGTAAAATTTGGCAAAATTTGTCACACAAGAATCGAAAAAGCCAAAAGATTTTTATATAGTTTTTCCTCTGAATATATTTTTAGGATAGTGAATTGGAAGCAATTTTAAATTTTTGTCAAAACACGAAATGTATTTCGTGGAAAAATGTTTCTATGCGCGATATAATTACATCAAGGGTGAAAAAAATGACTCTTGACGCTGAATCTATCGGCAAAAACATTCGGAATATTCGCAAAGCAGCTAAGAAATCGCAGGAAACTTTTGCAAAAGAGACTGATTCTACCGCACGCACCGTCAGTAACATTGAAAACGGCGCAGTCGTTCCGATGTTACAAACGATTGCCAATATTTCTGAAAGGTTCAACTGTTCAGTAGATTCTATAATTAAAAAGGAATAGCAATTTATGAGTTACATATATCGCTTAAATGAAACAACCGTTGCAGACGAAGACGGAAAGCAATACACAGTTTACGGAATCGATGCCGTAAAACTTAAGCAAGCGATAAAAGCTAAAACAGGCTTTCTTTCGCGTGGATCAGCGCGGTTATCATTGTATGATACGGTGTTTCAACACCGTATTTTTCGCCGAGCCGCACAACGGCACCGTTTATGAAATCTATCTCTGTCTTTCTTTTGTTCTCCATATCCTGGCACATAGACGCTTTGCCGGTGTCGAGAGCAGCGGCTGTATTTATAACATCATTATAAACCGAGTCAAAATCAAATTTTACGCCGTCCTTTGCAGCTACGGCAACAGCCTCCGAAAGAAGGCCGCCGACAATTTTACGCACGTGCTCATTTTCGGAAACTATGCTTATATGTGCGTCCAGCAAAGCCGTAACCGAGTTTATGGTCATATTAATGAACAGCTTTTCCCACAGTAAATGCTTTACATTGTCACATTCTTCGGCATCTATGCCGCTTTTGCCGAAAGCGGCGGCTGTCTTTTCGGCGGCAATTACATTTCCGGTCGGTGAGCCTATGTGCGTTACGCCGGAACCGGAGTGATATATCTTACCCGGCGCCAATGTTACGCAGTTGTGCTTGGTCGTGCCGAGCAATATTTGGCTTTCATCGGCGAATTCCTGCATTATTTCAAAGTTGCCCAAACCGTTTTGCAGCGATAAAAGCACCGTGTCAGCCGAAATCAGTTGTTTATTGTATACCAACGCGGCGCGCGTGGCGGTATCTTTCACAAATACAATAATGAGGTCAAAACAACCCTTAGCCTCGCCGCTTATTTCCGCCTTGATTTTATAGTTGCGCTCGGCGTCACTGCCCTTCTCTTTCATAAAAATACCGTTGCGGTTTATGGCGTCAACAGTGTTTTTGTCAATGTCCAGTAAAACAACGTCATTCTCGCCCGACAGCAAACAGGCGTAAAGGCAACCCATTGCCCCCGCCCCGATAATACCGATTTTCATAAATTATCACCTTTCCTGCATTATACAAAAAATAAAGATGCCACCCCTCATAGAGTGCGACACCTTTGCCTACTTTATGGATTATAGTACACAAGTTTACATTTGTCAAGTGCCCGACCCAAATATGAATGCCGGATGATAAATGATAGACGTTAGATGTTAGACTGTAGACGTTAGATGTGGTGGACGATAGTTTTAATAACAGACAGTAAATTGTACTTGTAGATAGCTTCTTTCTCTCCCTCAGTCAAAACCTACGGTTTTGCCAGCGTCTCGGCTGCCGCCTCGGTCGGTGCTTCTGCTTCGCAGAGGTGTCCACCGGACACCCGCACCCTCGTCAGAGGGGGCCAAGGAATTGGGGGTTACTGTAGTTTGAGCGCTGACGGTACGCTTAAACTCTTGCCTCCCACTGACGGGGGAGGTGTCGAGGCAAAGCCTCGACGGAGGGGGAGAGACAGGTTTAGGTGTTAGACTGTAGACTGTAGATGTTAGAAGTGGTGGGCGATAGCTTGGTGGACAGACATTAATCTGTTCTTACAGCAGGCTTTCTCTCTCCCTCTGTCAAAACTTCGTTTTGACATCTCCCTCGTCAGAGGGCGACAAGAGTCTGTGCTTACCGTCGGCGCTCAAACTGCAGTCTCCCTCGTCTAACGTCTAGCATCTAATATCTAACGTCTAGAACGAGGGCGACAAGAGATTCTGGGTACCGTCAGCCCGAAAGCTACCATCCACCACATCTAACGTCTAATGTCTAACATCTAACATCTAATACGGTACGAAACTATCTTTTACCGAGTTTGCCTGCCAACTTATCGGCTATGTCGCCGCCAAAAGACACAATAAATGTAAGCGCGGCGGTTTTCATCGCAACGCGGCAAATCTTTTCGCCGAATATTCTTGCAGACGACTGATAATCGAAAACTATAAAGTAGACAAGGGCTATTGCAAGCAGCGCAAGCGTGGTTATCATACCTACTTTAAGCAGGGTGAAATATAGTTTTTTCAATGCCGGTTTTTCCATATATTTTACTCCGTTCATATTAGATTGTAGATGTTAGACCGTTAACAGTAGTTTGATAACAGAGGGTGAATTGTTCTTGCGGTTAGTTTTTCTTTCTATTAACAGGCGGCTTTGGCAGCTGTCCGCCCCCCCCCCCCCGAAAAAGTCCGACCGCGGCGGAAAACTTCGTTTTCAGACGGTGCAGACCACAGCGTGTTAATATGGGCGGGTAAACCCGAATTGCGCCGTCACCAAGCGGAACGCTTGGCGCCGCGGTCGGACTTTTTCGGGGGGGCGGATTGCGGTTCTTCTATACCTTAAACCGTGGTGACGGTAGTTTGATAATAGACAGTAAATTGTTCTTACAGATAGTTTTTTCTCTCCCTCAGTCAAAACCTACGGTTTTGCCAGCGTCTCGGCTGCCGCCTCGGTCGGTGCTTCTGCTTCGCAGAGGTGTCCACCGGACACCCGCACCCTCGTCAGAGGGGGCCAAGGAATTGGGGGTTACTGTAGTTTGAGCGCTGACGGTACGCTTAAACTCTTGCCTCCCACTGACGGGGGAGGTGTCGAGGCAAAGCCTCGACGGAGGGGGAGAGACTGTAGGCTGACGGTAAATGCTTATTATTTATAGTATTTTCTCTCCCTCAGTCAAAACCTGCGGTTTTGCCAGCCCCCTCGTCAGAGGGGGC
>CAVKHV010000106.1:0-3550 GCA_963656085.1 Agathobacter sp. | reverse complement strand
ATTATTTTATTTATCCCGAATTTAATGAGATTGTTTATACGGAAGATGATTTTCCAAAACAAGAGTCCAAATTTGCATCTGGCGCAGAGCAAAACAATTCACAACAGAATACCGAAAATAACAGTATAAACTGTAATCAACCAAATATGACACAGTCAACAAATGAAAAGAGTAGTGGCAATATGTTAAAAAAAGGATTGAAAATGGGGGCTGGAGTTTTAGCAGCAGGTATAGCGTTAGTTGCAATGGGAGGAAAAAAAGAAACAGAATGCTCCAAAAACAATATCCAAACGGATGATTTAATAAGACACCTTGAGAAACAGGAACGTGATCGAAAACATGAAGAAGCTGTGGAATCACAAAGGCAATGGAATGCGGTAAGAAAGGCAAATGAAGAAAGAAGAAGAAAGGGTCAGCCGGAATTGCCGCTGCCGCCTCGAAAATGGTACTAATTAAAATAATGCTATAAAATCAAACATCTCTTTCCGTTTATAACTGAATAACCATAAAAACAGCCGTAGTCCGAAAGGATTGCGGCTGTTTTCTATAAACGATATTCGGAACACCGTTTCGTTTATGGTCTGAGTTGTAAATATTAATAGAGTATTAACAGATTTGAATTCGCCAAAAAGATGTCATATAATATAAGTATACCGAGAAACAGAGAGGTTTTACTATGATTTACGGCTATGCAAGGTGTTCCACAAACGAGAAATTACAGGACATCAACCGACAGGTGCGGGAACTCAAACGCCAAGGCGCGTCCGACGAAACGATATATCTTGAATACGAAAGCGGAGCAAAAGCAGACCGCGCGGAATTACATAAACTGCTTTCCGCCGTGAATTCGGGAGATACCGTTGCGGCAACCGAAGTCAGCCGAATCACACGAAGCACAAAACAGCTTTGTGAAATTATTGAGTTTGCCAAAGAGAAACACCTAAAATTGATACTCGGCAATTTTGTTGTGGATTGCAGTAGAGCACTTGACCCTATGACTGAAGGAATGCTTAAAATGATGGGTGTATTCAGCGAGATTGAGCGAAACATCACAAGTCAGCGGGTCAAAAGCGGAATGGAAAATGCGAAAGCCAAAGGAAAACAAATCGGCAGACCAACAGTTACCGCCGACGATATACCGAGCGTGTTTTACAAACACTATCCGAAATATCGGCAAGGGCAACTTTCAAAGAAAGACTTGTCCCGACTTTGCGAACTTTCCTATCCGACGATATACAAATACCTGAAATTGATTGAGGGGTGAACGATGAAAATAGACATTTATTCAAGAAAGGCGGTCGAAGAACTGCTGAAAAATGATTTTCCGAAAAACACAGCTGTAATCAGTTTTTATGACCCGCCAAACATACGAACAGGAGAAATCTCAAAGCCTGTGGACTACAAAGGAAAGCCTGAGCGGCTTTTTGCCGTAGCCGTTCACGATATTGATATACATATCCTTGAGGATTACGGTTTGACCTTTGATACATATTTCCTCGAAGCCGAAAGCCTTGCGGAGTTTATCCGTCGGGCGCACAATGACGGTCTGGATATCATCTGCCAATGCGAATACGGGCAGTCACGAAGCGCCGCCTGCGCCGCCGCAATTCTGGAACATTACTGCAAAGACGGTATATCAATCTTTGCCGACTACAGATATTATCCAAATCAATTGATATTCAACAAGGTGAAAAAAGCATTAAAAAGTGAGGGCATTATATGAGAGTAGTAATATATGCGAGATACAGTTCAAACAAGCAAAGAGAAGAATCAATAGAAGCTCAATTAAAAGTATGTCACGCATACGCTGAACAAATGGGATACACGGTAATAAAAGAATATACCGATAGAGCATTTTCTGGAAGAGTTGACCAAAGACCGCAATTTCAATTAATGATTCGCGACAGTGCGAAACGCCAATTTGAAAAAATACTTGTATATCGTTTGGATCGTTTTAGTCGTGACAGATATGACCCTGCAATATATCAAAAATTACTTTTAAAAAATGGTGTGAAGGTAGAATCGGCTACAGAACATATACCTGATAATTCACTCGGTATTATGGTGGAGTCACTAATTTTCGGCTCTAACGCTTCATTCAGCGTGGAACTTGCCGAAAAAGTAAAACGCAATATGGATTTAAATGCTGATAAGTGCTTGTCAAACGGCGGAAACACACCTCTTGGTTATAAATTGGAACGAATAAATCCAAGAGAAGAAAAGAGCAAGAAAAGAATTGTTATAAACGAGGAAACAGCTCCTATTGTTCGAGAAATATTTAAAAAATATGCAGACGGTTGGAGTATTAAAGAAATCTGCGACAACTTAAATGAACGGCAAATAAAAACTTCTCGGGGTGTTGCGTTTAACAGATCGTCACTTCATACAATGCTATGTAATAGGAAATATTTGGGGATTTATATATATGACGGAAAAGAAATCCCAGGCGGATTGCCGCAAATTATTGATGAAGATTTATTCAATAAGGTATCCGAAAAAATGAAATTAAACAAGAATAATCCTGGTCGCGCAAGAGCAAGAGCAGAATACTTGTTGACAACCAAACTGTTTTGCGGATATTGCAAAGAAAAAATGGTTGGGCACAGCTCAAATCAAATCAGTAAAAAAGGCGTTATTTTTAATTATTACAAATGCAAAAATTCAGGAGGTGGTAAGCCCTGCAAAAAGAAAATGGTACAAAAGGATTACATAGAGGACATTGTGATTGATGAATGCCGCAAACTTTTAACTCCGAAAAATATTCGCAGAATTGCTAAAGAAGCGGCAAAAATATCGAGAAGCTTTGATGACCGCACTGAACTTGTCAGACTGGAAAAAATTATATCAGAACAACAGTTTCAAAAGGAAAATCAAATGAAATCTCTACGGGTTTGTAACGATGATGTGATTAGAGAAATGATTTTTGAAGATTTAAGCGCAATTGCCGCCAAAATCAAAGAGACAGAAAAGCAACTTGAAATTGAAAAAGCCCATCGTTACATAGTTACAGAAGACCAGATTATCAAACATCTGACGAATTTATCAAAGGGTGATATAAAGGACAGTGTTTACAGGAAATCTCTTATTCGACTTTTTGTCAACAAGATTTTCTTATATGATGATAAATTTACAATTACTTTTAATACTGGTGATGACGAAGTTACTATAACTGATAGGATTTTGTTTGATGTTGAGGGAAAAACAAATGGCAAAACTCTTTGTTTATCAAACCAGTTGGTTCACCAACTCAATTCAGCCAAAACCACCAGAGAATTTTTCTCCGGTGGTTTTGGCTTTTGCCTATTTATATGATACAGCAAATCCCCGCGCTTCAACCGCGGGGATTTGCTGTATCATAAGTAAAATATGCTGTGACGCTTGAAGAGGGAAAAATAACGAAGCGGTCATAAAACAAGCGGCAGAGGTAAAATAAAAGCAAATGGTGAGCATATCACCGCTTTATCAGGCATCGGATGCTGCAACGTCATTTTTCAGTATTTTTTTAGTCGCTTTAAAATAATTGCTCACATACATTGCAAATGTGAACACA
>CAVKHV010000105.1:0-3719 GCA_963656085.1 Agathobacter sp. | reverse complement strand
CATTATAACCTATCCAAAAAGATAAGTCAATAAAAAATTTATAGGTTTGCGGAATAAAATATTCGGCACTATAATAACCGCAACAAAAATCAATCCCCAAATATTGAACCAGTGCATTTTTCACACCTTCTTTTTAACCCTTAATTCCGCAATTGCCGCATAGTGCAAAATGTCAAATTCTTCGTCGGCAATCTTCGATAAAAGCTGCATATGTTCCTTTTGCCACGCGGAAATTTCCTTAGGGGTCAAAGACGCACCGATACCACGGCACGCTTTCATTCTCCCGTTCCAACTTTCCCTTGTAAAATGCACTTTAAGCGGATATTCCTCGTGGTAAACGCAATCAAAATACCTATTGTAACATTCGGGTATTTCAATCGGGTGCGACCTTTCGCCTGCCCCATTCCACTGCGGATTATATTTTAACACCAATTCTTCGCTTGAAGCGGCGATTTTATCCTCATACGGCAGCCACTCCATACACATTACCAAAAACCGTCCGCCTTGTTTCAACATTCCCGAAAACAGCGGCGCAATTTTTTCGTGTTTAAAATACCAAAAACACTGGCAGGCGGTTATAACATCAAATGTTCCGTCGGGAAATGATATATCCTCGGCGGCGGAAACAATATAATCAATATCCGTATTTTTTGAAAGCAGGCGCGCTTGTTCAATTTGATTTTCCGAAATATCCGCACCCGTCCATTTTGCGCCGTATTTGTACATATTTCTTGGGATAACGCCTGTACCGGTGCCTACATCAAGCGCTCTTTGACCGTCGGTACACAAACCCCGACTTAAAATTTTTTCGTAAAATTCCCGCGGGTAAATATCGCGGTATTTTGCATAATCGGCAGAGGTTTTGCCCCAATCAAAAACCTTTCCGCCGTCTATATTTTTATCTCTCATAATATGCAACTCGCCGCATTATATCTTCACGATATTGACATCAACACCATAGTCGCGCAGAAGTTTTACAAGGTCATCGCTTTTAAGCCACACGGTTGCGGTGTTGTCATTCGGATGCACACCTATCAAATTCCCCGTAAAGGATTCGTCCATATAAAAATGCACAGGGCATTCCTCATTATTCAAAAGACCCAGCGGCGTAACCGAGCCGGGCGTAAGCCCCGTAAGCTCAAACAATTCCTCGGCGGAAGCGAATGTAAGAGGCCTTAAACCATTGACTTTTCTGAACTCTTTGAGGTCTGCTCTTTTGTCGCCCCTTACCGTAATCAGGTAGTAGTTCCGCTTTTTATCGTCACGCACAAAAAGATTTTTCGCGTCCCATTCGGGGTACGGCAATTCTACATCGCCCAATTCTTCCATATTAAAAACCGCCTTATGCTCGGTTATTTCGTAACTTATGCCGCGGTCATTCAGATATTTGTAGGTTTCAGATTTATTCATACTGTTATCTCCCATTAAAATTTCTCCTTTTACATATTACATATTATAATAAAAAAGCCGCAGAATCAAGGTGCGAACGCCTAAATCGGCGGCTTTTGGGGAAATTTAATACAATCTTAAAAAAATGCTTGCATATCGGGGCGGCGTATGCTATAATTATACAGCTTGGGGATAGCCATTCCCCAAACTAAAATACACACGCTTTTTCCAGCGTCGGGTCAGGTGCTGCGCATATTGCCGTGCGGTGACGCGACGGGCGGTTAAGGCGGAGGAAAAACCAAGGAGGAAATAACAATGGCAGTAGTTTCTATGAAACAATTACTCGAGGCAGGTGTGCATTTCGGTCACCAGACAAGACGCTGGAACCCTAAAATGGCACCCTACATTTTCACGGAGCGTAACGGTATTTATATTATCGACCTCCAGAAAACATCCAAAAAACTCGGCGAGGCTTATGAATTTGCCAAAAACATCGCAGCCGACGGAAAAGATATTCTTTTCGTAGGTACAAAAAAGCAGGCTCAGGATTCAATCCGCGAAGAAGCCACCAGATGCGGTATGCCGTTTGTAAACGCGCGTTGGCTCGGCGGTATGCTCACCAATTTCAAGACCATTCAAAGACGTGTTAAAAGACTTGAACAACTCCATAAAATGGACGAGGACGGAACATTTGATATGTTGCCGAAAAAAGAAGTTATCAAACTTCGCCTTGAAATCGAAAAGCTCGAAAAATTCCTCGGCGGCATTAAAGATATGAAAGGTATGCCCGGCGCTATGTTTATTGTTGACCCGCGCAAGGAAAGAATAGCCGTTATGGAAGCTAAAAAACTTAACATCCCGATCATCGCTATCTGCGATACCAACTGTGACCCTGATGAGATCGATGCGGTTATCCCGGGTAATGACGACGCTATCCGTGCCGTCAACCTTATTTCGGCTACTATCGCTTCTGCCGTTATTGAAGGCAGGCAGGGTGAAGACGCCGCCGAAGAAACTGCCGAAGAAGCAGAAAAGGTTGAGGCAGACGCTGCCGACGCTGAATAAGCATAAAAGATTTTATTCTTTACCACATAAATAACAAGGAGGAAAATGAAATGGCATTTACAGCTAAAGATGTACAGGCGCTTCGTGAAAAAACCGGCTGCGGTATGATGGATTGCAAAAAAGCCCTCACCGAATGTGACGGTAATATGGAAGCAGCTGTTGACTTTTTGAGAGAAAAAGGACTTGCTTCGCAGGCTAAAAAAGCGGCAAGAGTTGCCGCCGAAGGAACCGTAACCACCTATGTCTGCGACGGCGCTGCGGCTGTTGTTGAAGTAAACACCGAAACAGACTTTGTTGCAAGCAACGAAGAGTTCAAAGCATGCGCCGCAAAAATTGCGGAAATCGCCGCAAAACAGGCTCCCGCCGATGTTGACGCTTTGCTTACCTGCAAAAATGAGGCCGGCGTAACCGTTAACGAAATGATACAGGAAATATTCCTTAAATTCCGCGAGAATATGAAGGTTCGCCGCTTTGAAAGATTCGAAGGCAGCGTTGTTACCTATGTTCACGCAGGCGGAAAAATCGGCGTTATGGTACAGTTTGATACCGACGTTGCCGATAAAGACGGATTTACCGTTATGGGTAAAAATGTTGCAATGCAGATTGCCGCAATGAACCCGGCTTATCTTGATGAGGCTTCGGTTCCTGCCGAGGTTCTTGAAAAAGAGAAAGAGATCCTTGTCTCACAGATGAAGGAAGACCCCAAAATGGCAAATAAGCCCGAAGCCGTTCTTCACAAAATTGTTGAGGGTAAAATCGGCAAGTATTACAAAGAAAACTGCCTTGTTGACCAGCAGTTTGTTGTTGATAATGAGTTCACCGTCGGCAAATACATTGAAAATGTTGCTAAAGAGCTCAGCGGAAACATTAAAATTACAAAGTATGTTCGTTTTGAAAAAGGCGAAGGCATACAGAAACGCGAAGACAACTTTGCCGATGAAGTTGCTAATATGATTAAATAAGAAAATTATATAAATATTAAACAGACTCTGCTAACCTAACATAAGGTTGCAGAGCCTGTTTTTTATTGTATAACGGAAAAGGCAATCGCACGTGAGCGGTTGGCCTGATCCTGAATTTACACTACTCTCAAACGGCGGTGGTCTTTTGCTTTCGCACTTCTCGGTTTGAGAACCATCTGAATTTACACTACTCTCAAACCTCAAATTTTAAGGGGAAAGTTAGGAGAGAAAATTGAAAGAAGCTTAAAATTGCCCTTAAAACAGCGAAAAACCCTTGATTACTCAAGGGTTTTGGGCTTTTGT
>CAVKHV010000104.1:0-3727 GCA_963656085.1 Agathobacter sp. | reverse complement strand
TGCAATTTATAAAGAAATAAAAAAGCCGTTTTTCCGATTGACAATTCGGCTGTTATCTGTTATAATCGTTAGGATAGTTTAAAGACCGACGGCAGCCAAAACCCTTGCTCTTACTAAATAAACGTTTTTTGAAAGGGCGCGATTCGAGGGACACGGAATACCGTCGTACAGTAAATTGATATGACAAGAAAAGGCGAAAATTATTGTTTGCAGGTGTGACGTGTTAAAATTCCGTCAGTCCTGAAATGAATTGAGGTTGTTTCTTAATTAACATATTAAATCCTCGCATACGATCTTGAAAACAAAATCAGGTTAGGAGTGCCGTGGAATTTGGAAAAATTTGTTATTAACGGCGGGGTCCCACTAAAAGGCGAAATAAGCATCAGCGGCGCGAAGAACGCCGCAGTTGCCATATTGCCTGCGGTTTTATTGTCAGACGGGGTCTGCCGCATTGAAAATATACCGGATATTTCGGATGTAAATACCATAGTCCATATATTGCACAGTCTCGGTGCGGCGGTTACATATATTAACCGTCACACCGTTGAAATTGACCCGAAAAATATCCGTTCTTCGGTTTTAAGTTATGAACTCGCCTCAAATATGAGGGCGAGCAGTTACTTTATAGGCGCATTTTTGGGCAGATTTAAAAAAGCAAAAGTTGCCCCTCCCGGCGGATGTGACTTCGGTACAAGACCGATCGATCAGCACATTAAAGGGTTTGAGGCGTTGGGCGCCAGAGTGATTTATGAGGACGGGATGGTTTTTGCCTCCGCTGCCGAACTTAACGGCAGTCCCGTTTATCTTGATAAAGTGTCGGTAGGTGCCACAATAAATATTATGCTTGCGGCGGTCAAAGCCAAGGGCATGACGGTTATCGAAAATGCGGCAAGAGAACCGCATATTGTTGACCTTGCAAACTTTTTAAACTCGATGGGCGCGGATATTATGGGCGCCGGGACAAATGTAATTAAAATCCACGGCGTTAACGAACTGCACGGTACGTCTTACAACGTAATTCCCGATCAGATCGAGGCGGGTACTTATATGGTTGCCGCGGCTGCGACGGGCGGCGACCTGCTTATTAAAAATGTTATACCCAAGCACCTTGAATCAATCACTGCCAAAATTGTTGAGTCGGGCGCCCGTGTGCAGGAGTTTGACGAGGCAATAAGGGTTATTGCGCCGCAAAGACCTAAGCGCTGTAATATCACTACTCAACCGCACCCCGGTTTCCCGACCGATATGC
This sequence comes from Agathobacter sp., assembly GCA_963656085.1. Classification (GTDB taxonomy): domain Bacteria; phylum Bacillota; class Clostridia; order Oscillospirales; family Acutalibacteraceae; genus CAVALG01. Next base: position 2,478 of record CAVKHV010000104.1, on the reverse strand, counting down.
AGCCGCAGATGACGGTCTTACTCTCGATTGCGGACGGGCTCAGCATTGTAAGCGAAGGCGTGTGGGACAACCGTTTCAGGTATGTTGACCAACTTACGTCAATGGGCGCTAAGATACAGGTTGACGGGAAAAGCGCAATAATAACCGGTGTTGAATCGCTGAATCCTTCCTGCGTTAATGCAACCGACCTTCGCGCCGGCGCCGCTTTGATTATTGCCGGGCTTATGGCAAAAGGTACAACGGAGATAGGCAATATTCAATATATTGACCGCGGATATGAAAATGTTGTTGAAAAACTTACTGCCGTCGGCGCGGATATCAAACGGATAACATATCCGGACGGGTACAAAAAAAGTACCGCAGTGTGATACGGTGCAGGATGTTTTAAAATAATACGGCGTATAATATAATACTACGGTATACTTGATACTTTTTATAATATGAAAGGGATGTTTTTATGGCTAAACCTATAATTGTAACGAGTGAGGGTCTTAAAAATCTTGAACAGGAACTTGAAACCCTGAAAACCGTTACACGCAATGAGATTGCGGAAAAAATCAAAATCGCGCGCGGATTCGGCGACCTTTCCGAAAACAGCGAATATGACGAGGCGAAAAATGAACAGGCAAAGGTGGAGGCGCGTATCGTCGAACTTGAGGCTATGCTTAAAAATGTAAAGGTAATAGCCGATGACGAGATTTCAAACGATCAGGTCGCGGTCGGCGTAACCGTTAAGGTCCTTGACCGTGAATATGACGAAGAACTTGAATTTAAAATTGTCGGTTCTGCCGAAACCGACCCGTCGGAAGGTAAAATATCCGATGAGTCCCCGGTGGGCGCGGCGCTTATAGGCCGTAAACTCGGCGAAGAGGTAGTCGCCGAAACACCTAACGGTCACCTTAACTTTAAAATACTTGAAATTAAAAGATAATTCAGCGCAAAGGGTGGTAAAATGAACTCCAATAATGTAGTGAAAGAGAATAGCGAAAAGGATCTCGCCGAACTGCTTAAAGTAAGGCGCGAAAAACTTGCCGCATTAAAAGAAAACGGTCAAGACCCTTTTAAGATAACAAAATATGATGTTACCGCAATGTCAAAAGATATTAAGGACAACGTTGACTCGTTTGAAGGTAAAACGGTCGCCGTTGCCGGTCGTATACTCAGCCGCCGCATTATGGGTAAAGCAAGCTTTTTCCACCTTCAGGACGGCAGCGGAACAATACAGCTATATATCCGCCGCGATGATGTCGGCGAGGAATCTTATGCCGCATTTAAAAAGTTTGATATAGGCGATATTGTCGGCGTTACGGGCTTTGTTTTCCTTACAAAAACAGGCGAAACTTCAATACACACTCAAAGTATAGTGCTGCTTTCAAAATCGCTTCTACCGTTGCCCGAAAAATTCCACGGTCTTAAAGATACCGACCAAAGATACCGCAAGAGATGCGTTGACCTTATTATGAATCCCGAGGTTAAAGATACCTTTGTTAAACGTTCGCAGATACTTAAAGAAATACGCAATTACCTTGACGGTAAAGGCTTTTTAGAGGTTGACACACCGATTTTGGTGCCTATCGAAATAGGCGCGTCGGCGCGTCCGTTCAAAACGCACCATAATACCCTTGATATGGATATGTACCTGCGTATTGAAACCGAATTGTACCTTAAAAGGCTCATTGTCGGCGGTATGAACAGGGTTTATGAAGTGGGCAGAATTTTCCGTAATGAGGGTATGGACACCAAGCACAACCCCGAATTTACCACCATTGAACTTTATCAGGCGTTTACCGATTACCACGGTATGATGGACCTTGTTGAGGAAATGTATAAAATGCTTGCCGAAAAGATATGCGGCAGCACCAAAATAACATATCAGGGAACCGAAATTGATATGGGTAAATGGGAACGCCTTACTATGGCGGAGTCTGTTAAAAAATACTCCGGTTGCGATTATTATGACTGGAAGTCGGATGAGGACGCAAGAAAATGCGCCGAGGAACACGGTGTAAAAGTACCCGAAAACGCAACAAAGGGAACGGTTCTTGCGGAATTCTTTGACGTGTTTGTTGAAGATAAACTTATTCAGCCGACCTTTATTTATGATTATCCGGTTGAAAACAGTCCCCTTGCAAAGCGCAAACCCGAAGACCCTGCGTTTACCGAAAGGTTTGAGTATTTTATAAACGCGACCGAATACGGAAACGCATTCTCTGAACTTAACGACCCAATCGACCAAAAAGAGCGTTTTGAGCGCCAGGTAGCCGCAAGAAAAGCGGAGGACCCGGATTGCAATGCGCAGGTTGACTACGAGTTTGTAACCGCGCTTGAATACGGTATGCCGCCCACAGGCGGGCTCGGTTTCGGACTTGACAGGCTTGTTATGTTGCTTACCGATTCGGCTTCCATCCGCGATGTTTTATTGTTCCCGACAATGAAACCGCTTGACAAATAAGTTGAGATAGCTTCTTATATCCCTGC
>CAVKHV010000103.1:0-3792 GCA_963656085.1 Agathobacter sp. | reverse complement strand
GTAGTCACTTCCGTGTATTCAACAATGTTATCCCCCAACTTACGCTGTTCCCAAGCAAATTTAAGAAATTCACATATTTTTGAGCCTGCCACAAAGGGAATAATTCCGAAATAGCGGGATTTAGTATTGCATTTTAAGGATTTTGTGATATAATTAAACTGTATTTATGGACTTACTCTTGGTTAAGGAGAAAGGATGAGTAAAATGGCTGTAAGCTACAAAAAACTATGGTATATCCTGCTTGATCGTAAAATGAAGAAGAAAGATTTGCAGGCGGCTGCTGGGCTTTCAAAATACGCAATGAATAAACTCAGTAGAGATGAAGATGTTACCACAGAAACATTGGGGAAAATATGTGCTACGCTGAATTGCAAAACAGACGATATTATGGAGTTTATCCCCGAAGAAAAGTGAGTCCGTTTTTGGGACTTTCGATTGCTTATAATGAGCTGACAGGGCGGTAGTAGACCCGCAAAATAGAAGAAGGATGGTTGCACGGAATGAACAAACAACAGCTTGCTCAAAAGATTTGGGCATCCGCAAACCAAATGCGGTCAAAAATCGAAGCTAACGAATATAAGGATTACATACTTGGCTTTATATTCTACAAGTACCTCTCTGACAAAGAGGTTAAATTTCTGAAAGATAATGATTATGATGATGAACTATTGAAAACCGTTTCCGAAGAAGATGACGAAACAGTAAAGTGGGTTCAGGAGAACATCGGCTACTTTATTGCCTACAAAGACCTCTTTTCTACTTGGCTATCGATGGGTAAGGATTTTGATGTTTCCAATGTTCGTGACGCTCTTTCGGCTTTCAGCCGGCTTATTTCCAATACTCATAAGAAAGTATTCGATAAGGTTTTTGATACGCTGCAAACAGGTCTTTCAAAGTTGGGTGATAGCTCAGGCACACAGACCAAGGCTATCAGCGGTTTGCTGACGCTGATTAAAGATATTCCGATGGACGGCAAGCAGGACTATGATGTTCTCGGCTTCATCTACGAATATCTTATCAGTAACTTTGCGGCAAATGCCGGAAAGAAAGCAGGTGAGTTCTACACCCCGCACGAGGTATCCCTGCTGATGTCTGAAATCGTTGCAAGCCACTTGAAGGGCAAAAGCGAAATCAAGATTTACGACCCGACAAGCGGTTCGGGATCGTTGCTTATCAATATCGGTCAGAGCGTTGCCAAGTATATGACCGATGACAACAACATCAAATACTTTGCTCAGGAATTGAAGGAGAACACCTACAACCTGACCCGAATGAATTTGGTTATGCGTGGCATCAAACCGGATAATATCGTCACTCGTAACGGCGATACTCTTGAGGAGGATTGGCCGTACTTTGACGAAAATGATCCGGTCAATACCTATAATCCTCTCTATGTGGATGCGGTCGTGTCCAATCCGCCGTATTCGCAGGCTTGGGACCCTTCCAATAAAGAGGGTGATCCTCGTTATGCTCGTTTTGGACTTGCGCCCAAAGGAAAAGCCGACTATGCTTTCCTGCTTCACGATCTGTTCCATATCAAGCCGGACGGCATTATGACAATCGTCCTTCCCCACGGCGTACTGTTCCGTGGCGGCGAGGAAGGTGAAATCAGAAAGAACCTGATTGAGAATAACCATATCGACGCCATTATTGGACTGCCTGCAAATATCTTCTTCGGGACGGGAATTCCCACCATCATTATGGTGCTGCGTCAAAAGCGTGAGAACACCGATGTTCTTATCATCGATGCATCCAAGGGCTTTATCAAAGAGGGCAAAAATAACAAGCTCCGTGCATCTGATATTAAACGCATAGCAGATACCTTTATTAAGCGTGAAAGCGTCCCGAAGTTTTCACGAGTCGTCACCCGTGAAGAAATTCGCAACAATGATTATAACTTGAACATTCCTCGCTATGTCGATTCTTCCGAAGCCGCCGAGCACTGGGATGTCTATGCGTCTATGTTTGGTGGTATCCCGACGGCAGAAATTGACGAGCTGAGCGAATTTTGGACGGCGTTCCCGGCACTGAAAAAGGCTCTGTTTACAGAGAGTGGCATTCCCTATGTGAATGTGTCTGTCGATGACATCAAGAGTGCCATCAAGAGCCACCCTGATGTGGTCGGGTTTGAGGATGCTTTTAACGCCGCCTTTGCTACTTTCCCTGCGTTTCTGAAAGAAGAACTTATCGACCGGATGGAAAGCGTTGAAATCTCTAAGGCTGAAACCATTCTGAGCGCTGATATTTTTGAGCGCCTGAAAGACATTCCGCTTATCGACAAATATGCAGCGTTTCAGCTACTTGATGACGATTGGACTGGCATTTCTATTGATCTTGAAGTCTTGCAGACCGAAGGCTTTTCTGCGACAAAGAAGGTCGATCCAAACCTTGTCATCAAGAAAAAGGACGGTAAAGATCAGGAAGTTCAAGAAGGCTGGGTAGGTCACATTATTCCGTTTGACTTGGTACAGGCAACTTTGCTCTCCGCAGAAACGGACGAGCTTCACGGTTTGGAAAGCCGTTTGGCGGAGATCCCATCTGAGTATGAGTCTATCCTTGACGAAATGACAGAGGAGGACAAAGAGAGCTGCAACGATGTTCTCACCGATGAAGGCGATGCTTTTGTCCCGAAAGAGGTATCGAAAAAGATCAAGGAACTGAAGAAAGACCGTTCTCCTGAAAGCGTTGCGCTTCGCACACTCTTAGAAAAGGTTGAGTCTTTGGTCAAGAGTGAGAAAGAAATCAAGACGCAGATCAAGGCAAAGAGTGCTGAGTTGCAGGCAAAAACAAAGGATACGATTGAAAGCCTGAGCGATGAGCAGGCTTTGGATTTGCTCGAAAAGAAGTGGATCGCTCCTCTCATTGAGAGTATTCACAAGCTGCCTGACACCGTAATCGACAGTTTGGTGGGCAAAATCCAAGCACTTCAGAACAAGTATGCTACAACTTTCTTTGAGGTCGAACAGCAGATCAGCGAAACCGAAGCAACGCTTTCGGAAATGATTGATGACCTTGAGGGTAACGAGTACGATATGCTGGGACTTAGTGAGTTGAAGAAATTGCTGGGAGGTAGTGCAGAATGACGAAAAAATCAGGTACTCCCGCAATTCGCTTCAAAGGATTCTCGGACGCTTGGGAACAGCGTAAGGTTGGGGATTTGCTCATAGAGCGTAACCAGCAAGCACCAATGAGCGACGAATATCCTCTTATGGCATTCATAGCGAATGAAGGTGTTGCCCCTAAAGGTGAGCGTTATGACCGAAGTGCCTTAGTTACTGACACGGTAAATAAGCTATATAAGAAAACAGAGAAAGGCGATTTCATATACAGCTCTAATAACCTCGAAACCGGCTCAATAGGTCTGAATAAGTACGGAAAAGCCTGTATTTCACCGGTATATAGCATTTTTGAGCCTACTGGCATTGCTGACTCGGATTTTTTAGGAAGAAGATTAGTCAGAAAAGACTTTATAAATGCTATGGTCAAATGGCGTCAAGGTGTCATCTATGGACAATGGCGAATACACGAGTCCGATTTTCTGAAAATTGAAATACCTGTGCCTTCAGTCGAGGAACAACGGAAGATCGGTGCTTATTTAGACCAGCTCGACAACCTTATCACCCTTCATCAGCGTAAGTTTGAAAAGTTGACGAATGTGAAAAAGTCGATGCTCGAAAAGATGTTCCCGCAAAATGGCAGCAGTTACCCCGAAATTCGCTTTAAGGGATTTACTGACGCTTGGGAACAGCGTAAGTTGGGGGATAACATTGTTGAATACACGGAAGTGACTAC
>CAVKHV010000102.1:0-3812 GCA_963656085.1 Agathobacter sp. | reverse complement strand
GGTGTCCGTTATTATTCGGGTTATTATTTATTCGGGTTAATGAACGAGCGGCTCTCGTAAAAATAGATAAAGCCCGAAACTATGCACAGGGCAGCCGAAAGCCAGAGCAGAAGGCTTATCACGGTTTCGAAAACGCAGGCGAGTTCGGGTCCGCCGACGCTGAAATCTTTAAGCACGGCGTAGGACGCGAGCGCGACGATAATGCCTGCCATTTGGGTGACGGTTTTGCACTTGCCCCACATATTGGCGGCGATGACTTTATTGCCGCCGCTGACGGCGACAAGCCGCAGTGACGACACGGCGAACTCGCGGAACAGGACGATAAACGTTACCCAGACCGTCTGCCAGCCGATCCCCTTTACCATAAAGCCCAAAAATGCGGCTGTTGTGAGCATTTTATCCGCCAATGGGTCTAAAAACTTGCCGAAATCGGTCACCAAGCCTTTGGAACGCGCTATTTTTCCGTCAAAGAGGTCGGTTATTGACGCGGCGGCAAAAATCACGAGCGCGGCGGTGTAATGGAACGGAAATTCAAACAGCAGCGCCGCCATAAACAGCGGGGTTGCGATTATTCTTGCAACGGTAAGTTTATTAGGTAAATTCATAAATTATTCCTCTTCTCCCAACAGGTCGTACTCGACCGTGTCGTTAATTACCACATTTAAAAATGTGCCCGGATTTAACTTTTTGGGCGACATAAAGTAGACCCTGCCGTCAATTTCGGGTGCGTCGGCTTCGGTTCTGCCGGCGTAGCAGTTAAGCGTTCCGTCGAACCCTTCAACCAGCACACGCTGAACCGTGCCTGTTTTTGCGCGGTTTTTTTCTATTGCGATGCGGAGTTGGTCGTTCATAATTATCTCGGCTCGGTCGGCGCGCAGCTGCGGCTCGATTTGGTCTTTAAAACCCGCGGCGACGGTGCCCTCCTCCTCGGAATATGCGAAGCAGCCGAGACGGTCGAATTTTATATCGTTCACGAAGCCGCAAAGTTCCTCAAACTGCGCCTCGGTTTCGCCGGGGAAGCCGGTTATAAGGGTAGTACGCAGAGTGACGCCGGGGATATTTTTACGCAGTTTTTGCATTAGCGCCGTCAAGGTTTCGCGGTTGCCCGTGCGGTTCATACGTTTAAGAATTTCGCCGTTGCAGTGCTGGATGGGAATATCGAAATACTTGACCGCCTGCGGGACTTCGGCGACGGTTTTAATAAGTTCGTCGGTTATCCGCTCGGGGTATGTATAAAGCGTGCGTATCCACTCAATTCCCGCAATTTGCGCCGCGCGGCGGATAAGTTCGGGCAGTTTTGAGCTGCCGTAGATATCCTCGCCGTACCTTGTGGTATCCTGTGCGACAAGGATGACCTCTTTGACGCCGCTTTTTGCAAGTGCGGCAATCTCCGCAAGGACATTTTCGATTTTGCGCGAACGGAACCTGCCGCGTATCATGGGAATGGCGCAATAGGTGCAGCAATTATCGCACCCTTCGGCAATTTTTACATACGCCGTATACTTGGGGGTTGAAAGGACGCGCGGCATATCAATGTTTAAATCGTACTTGTTTCCGGCAAAAAGTCCGCCTTTTCCGGCAAGGGTATTGTTGATTATTTCGGCAATCTTTCCGTTTTCGCCGATGCCGACAACCGCGTCGACCTCGGGCATTTCAGCCACCATATCGGCGCCGTAACGCTCGGCAAGGCAGCCCGTTACGATAAGCGCTTTAAGGTTCCGCGTTTTAAGTTCGGCAACGCTTAAAACGGTTTCGATAGCCTCACGTTTTGCGTCCTCGATAAATCCGCAGGTGTTTACTATCACGACGTCGGCTGCGTATTCGTCGGTTACCGTGTCAAACCCCTTTTGCCTAAGGTCATAGAGCATCATTTCGGCGTCTATTTGATTTTTGGGGCATCCGAGCGACACCATTGCAACTTTTACCATACTTTAATCTCCGTAAAATTCGTCCTCCGCCCCGGGCAGAAAATTTGCAAGGGCGGTTTTTATATCGCCGAACGAGAACCCTTTTCTTGCAAGGGCGGCGACGGTATTTGCGCGCTGCTTTTTATCGGCGAGGCGGTTTTTATATTTCTTTTCTATCAGTTCGGTTATATTCTCCACGGGGTCGCACTCTATTTCGGCGACCGCCGCTTTTGCGATATCGGCGGGTATGCCTTTTGTGTAGAGTTTAGCCTGCGCCGCGCGGCGCGACATATGCCTTACGGTTACATAATTTTCGGCAAGGCGCGCGGCATATCGGCGGTCGTCAATAAAGCCTTGTTCGGCGCATTTTTGCGCGGCAAAGGCGGCGGCATAATCGGGAAAATTGCGGCGCAGCTTTATAATCATCTGCTTTTCGGAACAATCGTACCTTTCAAGGTACCAATAGGCGCGGCTAAGGGCGCGCGAGCAAGCCGAAGCGCGGACGAGGTTTTGAAACTCGCCGTGCGGCAGTTCGTCCCCTTCCGTATATCCGCTTTTGCGGAACGTTTCGGCATCTATTGCGGGCAAGCCGACAGGGTCAACCTCCGCGCCGAACTCCTGCAAATCGGGCGGCGGCGAAAGGCGCAGCGCGACAAGCGATTTGCGGCGGCGCAGGACTTCATCTATCCTCATCAGTCAACCGACACATCTATATTGATTTTGGGGGTGCGGCGCACGGGTTTTGCCTTTTCCTCCTCCGAAGCCGGGGCAGCCGGTTCGGGTTTTGTTTCTGCGGCGGTTTCTGCGGCGGTTTCTGCGGCGGGTTCGGTCTTGTTGCCGATACGTTTATTAAGGGAAGCGGTGGTTGCCTCCTTCATTTTTTCGGTGAGTTTTGCCTCAATCTCGCTGCAAATATCGTCGTTATCCTGCAAAAATGTCTTGGTATTTTCGCGACCCTGACCGAGTCTTATATCGTTATACGAGAACCACGCGCCCGACTTTTTGATTATATCGAACTTAACGCCGAGGTCGACCACTTCGCCCATACGGGAGATACCCTTACCGTAAAGAATATCAAATTCCGCCTCTCTGAACGGGGGGGCGACTTTATTTTTAACGATCTTGGCGCGGGTACGGGAACCGTACACCTCACCGCCGCTTTTAAGGGTCTCGATCTTTCTTATATCAATTCTGACCGAGGCATAGTATTTAAGCGCGCGGCCGCCCGTGGTGGTTTCGCTTGAGCCGTATATTACGCCGACCTTTTCGCGCAGCTGGTTAATAAATATGGCTACGCAATTGCTTTTTGAAAGTGCGCCCGACAGTTTTCTGAGCGCCTGTGACATAAGTCGGGCGTGCAGACCCATATGACTGTCGCCCATATCGCCCTCGATTTCATTTTTGGGGACGAGTGCGGCAACCGAGTCGATTACCACGACCTCGATTGCGCCGGAACGGATAAGCGCTTCGGCAATTTCGAGCGCCTGCTCGCCCGTATCGGGCTGCGCAACAAGCAGGGAATCAATATCAACGCCGAGGTTTGCGGCATAAACGGGGTCGAGCGCGTGCTCAACGTCAATGAACGCAACCTCTCCGCCGCGTTTTTGCGACTCGGCGGCTATATGCAGCGCAACGGTGGTTTTGCCGGAGGATTCGGGTCCGAATATCTCAACCACACGGCCTTTCGGCACGCCGCCGATTCCCAGCGCCATATCAAGCGAGAGCGAACCTGTCGGGATATGCTCGACATTCATATTGGTGTTCTCGCCGAGGCGCATAACGGTGCCTTTGCCATAGGCTTTTTCAAGTTGCTGTATCGCTGTTTCCAGCGCTTTTTGTTTATCGTCAGACATTTATAATTCCTCCTGTTTATTTGGATTTTGGATTTTGGATATTAGATGTTAG
>CAVKHV010000101.1:0-3972 GCA_963656085.1 Agathobacter sp. | reverse complement strand
TGTTCTGCCAGCGCCTTAAGTTCATCTTCGGTTGAACAGAGAATTTTTCGGATACTGTCAACACATTCGGCGCTTAACCGTTCTTCTGTTCGACAGCGTTTTATAATTTCGTCGCTTTCCGCTTTAACAGCGTCGGCGTTCGCCTTTGAAATTACATAGAGCCGCCCGATTGCCTTTGCAAGCGTTTCGATATTTTCCGCTTTGCTTTCGTATTCATTCAATTTTGCTTTAAGCGCCGCGTTTTCATCGGCAAGCGATTGTATTTCTTCCTGAAATTTTTGTTTTCTTTTCTCGTTTTCCTGTGCCAGGGAGGATATGTAGTTGCAGACTTCCTGCTTGTTGTACCCCATAAACTCTTTTTTAAATCCGTTGCTCATATTCTGTCCCTTCAAACAACAATATTTTAATTTATTGTAACACGGATTTTAAAATATAACAAGAGAGATTTTCGCAGCCGTACTTGTAAAATTACCTTTCTGCTGTTATAATCAATAACTGTAAAACATTCCGTAGGTTGTGAAAATATGTTGTTATCTTTAAAAGGAATATCAAAATCATTCGGGGAACGAAAGCTGTTTTCGGGAATTGATTTAGAGGTTGAAAAGCAGGAAAAAGTCGGGCTTGTAGGTGTAAACGGAGTGGGGAAGACCACCCTGTTTAAGATTATTACGGGTGAACTCGAACCCGATTCGGGGTCGGTTTTGCTTGCTGCGGGTGCGCGCGTCGGATATCTGCAACAACATGTATGCGAGGCATCTGACCGTACCGCATATGAAGAAACGCTTACGGTTTTCGGCAGACTTACGGAATATGAAAAAGAATTGGAAAATTTGCGGCTGCAAATATCCGAAACCGCGGATCCTGTTTTAATTGAGAAAAGGCAGGTGCTTGAGGAAAAATTCCAGTCAATGGGCGGGTTGACGTACGAGTCGCGCACGCGTGCGGCGCTTAAAGGAATGGGCTTTTCGGATGATGAACAGAATATGGCAACAGAACTGCTTTCGGGCGGGCAGCGCTCAAAAATCGGGCTGTGTAAACTGTTGCTCTCGAAACCGCAGATAATGCTTTTGGATGAGCCGACGAACCACCTTGATATATCGTCAATCGAATGGCTTGAGGAATATATAATTGGGTCTGAGAGTGCTGCGATAATTATTTCTCATGACCGGTATTTTCTTGACAGGGTTACCGTTAAGACCGCCGAAATTGAAAATCGCCGACTGTTTGTAACAAGCGGCAACTATACGCGGTATTTGCAGCTTAAAGAGGAACGGCGGCTGAGCGAACAACGCGAATACGATAACACAATGCGTGAGGTGCACAGGATCGAGGGGATAATCGAGCAGCAGCGCCGTTGGAACAGGGAGAAAAACATTAAAACTGCCGAAAGCAAGGAAAAGCAGATAGAACGGCTGACGAAGGGGCTTAAAAAACCTGAGGACAGCGAACGCGAAGTTGATTTTTGCTTTAAACCTGTTGAGCGAAGCGGCGATGAGGTGCTGACCGTATCGGGAATTGACATAAAATTTGATGATAATGTACTGCTTACGGACGCGTCGTTTCTGCTTTTAAGGGGCAGCCGAACCTTTATAATGGGCGATAACGGCTGCGGTAAAACCTCGCTTTTGCGGCGTATACTTGCAGGTATTGCGGATGAAAATGATAATTCGGTAAGGGTGGGGGCGAAGGTCAGCGCTGCGTATTTTGACCAGCACGGCGCAAATCTTGACCCGAAATCGACCGTGTTTGATGAGGTACACAATGCGTACCCTAAAATGGGTAACACCGAAGTAAGGAACGCGCTTGCGGCGTTTCTGTTTACGGGGGACGATGTTTTTAAGCCGGTCGGCGAACTTTCGGGCGGCGAAAGAGCACGTGTTGCGCTTTGCAAGATGATGCTTTCGGGCGCTAATTTATTCATATTGGACGAGCCGACAAATCATCTTGACATATCTTCGCGGACGGTTCTTGAAAACGCGCTGAAGACTTATGACGGAACGGTTCTTGCGGTATCGCACGACCGATACTTTATCAATTCGCTTGCAACCGATATTTTTGCTTTTCAAAACAAATCACTTTGCAAAATTCACGGAAATTATGATGACTTTGTGATTTCGGAAGGGGCGCAGAAGCCCGCCGCAGCCCCCAAAAAGGAAATGGGCGAGGGCGGGAAAAGTTATCATCTTCAAAAGAAAAAGGCTTCCGAACGGCGCAGGCTTGAAACCGTCGCCGCCAATGCCGAAAAGAAGATAAATACGCTTGAAAATGAGCGCGACGAATTGCAGGCACAACTTGAGAACCCGGAAATTGCAGCGGATTATCTTGAGGTTGCGCGGCTAAGCGGTGAAATTGACGCGATTGAAAAGGAACTTGAAAAAACACTTGAAGAATGGGAAACCGCCCTTAATGAACTTTCAAGTTTTGAAGAGAACGCCTAAGCGCGGAATATTCAGCAGAGCCAAATAAATCCCAAGCAGGAAAAGCGTTGGATTGCCGGCGCTGAACACCAACAAAAAAACACCCCCAATTATTATGGCTGCGGTGAACAGCAGTGATATTATACCGGTTGCCGCTTCGGCTTTTTGCGGCATTTTTGAACTTATAAGCAGACTTGTAATTGTTCCGCCGTCCAACCCGGTGACTGGTAAAAGATTAATAATTCCCGTAACAAGTTCCACTGCGGCGTGAACCGTAAAGATATTATTTTTTAAAAAATATCCGACGGCTGCGGTAACTGCCGCCGCCAAAATGTTTATGCCCGGTCCGCAGGCGGCAACAGACAGCCTGTCCCTTATATCGGCAGGGGAGAGCGGTGCGGTTATAATAACTCCGCCAAAGCCGAATTTAACCTCGCTTACACGGTAACCCGTGCACTGCATACAGGTAAGGTGCCCAAATTCGTGCAGCAGGGTTGCAATTAATGAATGCGTCATCAGACCTGTTTTATCTATTATAAGCATAGCGGTTACCAAAAAACAGAACGGCAGGGTAACGGTTATTTTTACTGCTTTAAAATAAAAATTCATTGCTCACACCGTTTTTTGCGCCGGCAAAAGCAGGCGAGGGTCGGTCTTTTTTCCGCCGATGCGTATTTCAAAATGCAGGTGCGGACCTGTTGACCGTCCGGTAGAACCCGAATATGCTATTATATCGCCGCCATGCACCTCTTGCCCCGTAGTTGCGGCAAGATTGCTGCAATGCCCGTAAAGCGTTTTGAAATTTTCGGAATGCTTTATAAGAATGTAATTGCCGTAAAAAGGGTCGGTTTCCGCTTTTTCCACCACACCCGAAAGTGCCGCCGCTATCGGCGTGCCTGTATTTACCGCAATGTCAATCCCACCGTGGCTTGACGCAGCGCCGTTTATAGGGTCGCTGCGGCTGCCGAATTCCGAGGTGACCGTTCCGCTGACAGGCCATATCAAACTGTTGTGCGCGTCGGACTTGAGGTCACATATGTAGGAAGCCGATACCGATTTTACGGTTCCGCCCGAAGTCCCGTCCGTGCTGTTATCGGCAGAAGTTTGCTCGGTGCCGCTGTTTGTTTCATTGTTTTCGTTATTACTTTCACCCGCATTTTCCGGCTGTTCGTCATCGGCATTGTTTTTGTCGGTCTGTTCCTGCGGCTCAATCTCGGTAATTTTTGAAGTTTCCGACTCTTTTTTATCCGATTTTTCGGTTTTATTTCCGGTTACCTGCGATATGTCCGTTCGCGTGTTGATTTCGGACAAAAATTTTTCGGAGATTTGCTTATACAGTTTGGCGTCTGCAAGTTTTAAACCTAACGCTATTGCAAAAAACGCAGTTACAGCCGCTATTTGAAGTACGATTATCCTGACTGCCCCGTCAAAAATTCGGGGTGAATTTTTTTGCTCATTTTCCGTTGTATTCATAATTTCACCGACCCGATTTTGTTTCTGTTCGGTAATATATATGAATATTGCGGCTGTTTAATAACAAACAACCGCAATAAAA
>CAVKHV010000100.1:0-4000 GCA_963656085.1 Agathobacter sp. | reverse complement strand
CATATACCGCACTTGCTCGGAAATTTCATCGAGCTTCTTTAAGTCCTCTTTGAGATATGGACTCGTGGGTTTGTAGTCGGTGTTTTTCGGCAAGTAACCGAGCAGATAACAGTAATGCAGATACAAGCGGTAGATATGGCTTGTCCGATGGAAAGGCTGAAACCAATCCTTTAAGTCCTGCGGCATATCTTTGGGATAGGAAATATACGCCCGTCTGCTGCCGAAAGAAGCATATCTGCCAATCGACCATTTTAAGTTTTCGGGCGTCCACCTTTCATCAAGTGTATCAAGCCTTGTAAAGTGTTCGTATTGCGGTAATCGTATCTTCCAATGCTTACCCGTGAAGTCGGTAATATATCCTTTTCTCTGCAAATATTCCTCAATATATTTGGGACTGCGGCTGTAATCAATGGCTTCACGAACATCCTCACGGTACACATTGTAACGAGTAGGTTTGCCGATTTTCTCATCAAGCCACACTTGTCTTGTAGGTGCTTTGTGCGGATTTTTGATAACCGACAAGCCGTGTTCGGCACAGATGCGGTCGGATACACTGCGGAGTTTTCTTTGCTCCGATTTGGAATAATCGTACTTTTTACCGTCAACAAAGGAAACGGAATTAAAACAGAAATGGTTGTGCAGATGGTCTTTGTCAAGGTGTGTAGTAACGATAATTTGATACCGATCACCCCACATTTCTTTTGCGGTCTGCAATCCGATTTCGTGTGCTTCTTTTGCCGTAACCTCGTCCGGCTTAAAGCTCTGATAACCGTGCCAAGCGATATATCCGTTCTCTTTGCCGTACTGCTTTTTCGTTAAGATCATCTGCTGCAGGGCAATTTCCTTTAAGCAGTTTATGGTAGAAACATATTCGCCCTGCTCGGTAGCTTCGGGGCGGCCGACATAGGACATAACCTCCCATAGCGGTTGTAAACTTGGGCTGTTCGCAACCGTCTTTTCGGGATTTTCCACATAGGCAATAAGGTCTTTCAATCGACCTTCAATATGCCAAAGACTTGTCGTTGCCATTTATCCCACCTCCTGCAAATCAAGGATAAGGCACTCTATTTCTTTGCAGATATTCAGCGCCGACGGCTCATACTTGGCACATTCCTTAAATCCGCTATGGACTCCATAGAGTGCTTCAAGCAGTTTCCAAAACTTTTTTGTAGGTTGTGGCTTTGGTGTTTTGCCCTTACAGAGTTGTCGCACAACTTCCGTTTGTGACAGTCCGCATATCTTTGCCGAGCGTTCCAACTTATCTTTTTCTGCTTCGGATAATCGAACTGAAATCCGAACAGTATCTTTATTTTTATCTTTCAAATTACATCATCTCCATTCATAAATTCATTCTTTTGAGCAGGGTTATAGGGCGGCACGCCCTGATATAATCCACATTCCATAAGGAGTGTGGATTGGATTTTGGTGTCAAAATCCGATGCTCGCTATACCTGTGGACAGGCATAGAACTTTCTTTTTTGGGTACTCCTATCTCGCAAAAATACTATTTCTGAAACCGTCACTTTTCATAACGGTAATTGGTAAATTGGATAATCCGTTTTCGGTTGGTGCGGCGAAACCGAATTACAATATCCCGTTTGTAGAAATATTCGTAATCAAAGCGGCGCAGTAATTTAGTGACGGTATTGGGCGGAGTGTAACCGTCACCGATTTCTTTCAGCAGCTCGGTTGCCGTGCCTTGCCACTCCCGTCTGTTCTCCATAAGCTTAATTACTTTCTGAAGAAAAGGGTGTTCTTCGGTTAGTACCGGCATACCCATCTGCGGTATATCTCCGAGAATTTCGGCTACGAGCCGTTCACCTTTGGTCATCTTCATTTTTGCTCACTCCCTTCGGATGGTTTCTTAATTTGTTTTTCTGTTTCTTTGCATATTCGCTTGCCGCCGCCCGTCGCTTATCGCTGTACGGCTCGGTCAGCCGAAAGCAAAACCGACCTTTCATAATCTCAAAGGTAAGACCGCCATCCTCTGTGTCATCGGTAAGCCTGCACAGATCGGGATGCTTTTCAGCATAGGCGTTCAATCTGTTTTTGAGATCGGTGTTGTAGGTGTTTACCGTAATCCAACGGCTTGCTTCATCGAAGAATATCTCTGTTGTTTTCTGCGACTTTTTAAGTCCTGTTTTCATTAACTCACGCTCCCTTCGAAATTTGCTTGATTTTTCTTTCGTTTTTTAAACGGGGCATTTTTGACCGATTTTTCATAGTTCAAGACTTGCGAAAAACACGGATTTTGCGATAGGAACACCCCAAACGATGCGGGCATCGTTGAAACCTATTCTTTTTGGAAAAATAGCGACTTTTACATCTCAAGAGCCAATTTGCCGTTCTACCCGAATGTCGTTCCTGTCCCTGCTTTTTCAGCGGCGTTTTCTCGCTCGTTCCAACAAGGGAAGTCTTGGCGGAGTATCCCATTCGGACGGTCATTCAGTTGTTAAGTACAAGCGGCTAAAAATTATCCCCTCAAGGAGTAGCCAGCGAAAAGGACAAAAATATAACCTTTTACAAAATTTTCTCGCTAATATTTAATTGCTGACTTTTTTCGAGATTTAGACATTTTATTTTTGAAAAAGGCAAAACAAAAAAGCCGCTACACAGACATCAAGAATCGGCGGGAGCTTTGCTCTCGCTTCAAAATGATGTTCTATGTAACGGCTTTGAAATTCAAAGACGGGACTGTTTTTCACCCAATCACTCGCTAACAGTACCAAAACGCATAGAGTGGTGGGTGACGGTATTTTCTCTTAGCATACCGCCGGCATTGGGTGGCTTTGCCACATCTCAATCTTACATCGTATTCAGTTGTAGTACCTCATAGGAGGGATTATATTATACGCTATTGAACTAATGTTTGCCAATGATTTTAGTTACGGTTTTGAATATTATTAATAATTGATGGAAATACTAATTTGTTATGGCAATAATTAATCGTTAGAACGGTGATATCATTCCCACTCGCTCCCGAAAAACATAACTTAAACAAGTTTGTTTAAGCGTTTTCGCTTGTGGGATTTATATTATCTGTATTATCCATAAGTTATGGACTATTAGATTTTTCGTTGCCATCGTGTTGCCACAAGGAACATCTATATTATAGTCGTTTCACTTGTGAAAATCAAGTAGTCAAAGCCATTCTTCATCCGTCATTGACAATTCGCCCTCTGCGGTCATTCTGCCAATCGTAGCAAGCAATCGACTTTCATCTTGGGTGAGCGAATGCTTTTCGGTACTTTTCACTTGTGTATCATAATATAGACAGAAACGATGGGAAATCACATACACGAAATCAAACAAGTTTGCAGACTCGTCAAATATTTCACTAATCCATTCAGATAAGTGATTTTCTGCATAGGAGGTCGGAATTTCAGGTAAAAGTATCGCAAGACCAATCCTCTTAAAATTTGTTCGGTACTGCTGAAGCTTTTTTGTCTTTCTTAGTATGCTTTGTTGAAAAAAGTATTTTTCTCCATCGGCTGTTCCAGAGGTAGATATAGCAACCTTTTCATCTTTAAGAGGGACAAATGAATAACCGCTTGATTCAATGATATTTTTGCGTTTTTCTATATCCTTAGATTTACCCTGATTCAATTCGGAAAAGGCACGAGATGCTTTCATATCATCTTCTTTAACAGCAACGGTAACTTCAATTCCCGTATTGTTTGTGCTGTCTTGAAGATCCGGCGCTTCACCCGTAGTCATTGCATCAAATTTATCAGGATATACATAACGCAATGTTGCAAGTACCCTATATTCTTGTGAGTGTTTAAGAATACTTGGTTTAATCGAAGAAGAAAATATTTTGTTTTTAACTGAGTCGGTATATATCTTCATAATTATTCAACCGGAGGAATAGGAGGTATAACAACAAACATTGATTTCAATTCATCAATAGTGCCGGCTTTAACCCACTCTGACATTCCATTTTTCCATACTAAACTATCGGCATTAAATTGACCTACAGCCACCATTTGCTGTAATACAC
>CAVKHV010000099.1:0-4097 GCA_963656085.1 Agathobacter sp. | reverse complement strand
TCTAATGTCTAACGTCTAACATCTAGAATGGCAAGGGTTTGTACTTACCGTCAGCACTCAAACTACAGTAACCCAAATCTAATATCTAATGTCTAACGTCTAACATCTAGAATGGCAAGGGTTTAAGGAATACCGTCGGCGCATAAACCGCCGTTACCGAATTATTAACCGTTGTTTGCACGGTTTTGCCGTGTTTACATATTAATTACACTTTGCGAAAAAATAAATAAATAGGAGGAAATTAACCATGGCAAACAAAACCTTTAGGCGCGTGTTAAGTATAATAATGTGCGCCGCAATGTTGGTCTCGGTCTTTGCCGTTTCGTTTACCGCTTCGGCAACGGTTACGACAGACAATGACGCGGGAACAATTACTTATGACTGGGACTTCACCGATACAGAAAACGGCGCAAGTTATGTAACTGAGTTGAAGGAAAATTCAACCTTTACACCTGATGACTCCGGCAAACTTTGGTATGACAGCACCGGCGGATATGCTAGAATTGAGAAAAACGGCAATGCCACTACTGCCGCTTTTAAAACGCCGACGGACTACACGCCGTACCAACTTACAGTGGAATCACGGTCTTATACGGATGGTGGCGATAATTGCGGTGCCGGCGCGGTTGTTATAGGCAATATAAGTTACGGCACAAAAACAGCCGAAACGATTCAGGCGTGGGTCACAGCGAGGAGAAATAGCGATAACGTATATCCGGTCTTGAGAATACAGCGCCAAGGGCGGAGTAAACCGCTGGTCAATGAAGACCTTAAGGTAACATACAGTGCCGACACATCCAGATCATCTACCAATTACTGGGGTGTATTTCCTAATATAAACGTTAGAGCAAACATCGAAAGCGGTTTTAAATATAAATATGAAGCGACCGTTAATAATGACACGGTGATACTGAATGTTACAATAAACTACACGCATACAGACGGTAACGTATATACGGCTTATGCCGACCCGATAGAGATAAATACGGATTACCTGAATACAAAAGCAAACCAAATAAGCACTGAATACAGCAGCGCAGGCGGTATCACATTTACTCCCGACTGCTTCGGTATCGCAAGAGATCACTGGGGCAGCAACAACAAGTACTATTCAGACTTCTGCAGTGTTAAAGCAGTATACAAAAAAGGCTGCACACATGCCAACCAAACGACTACTCCCCAAAAAGATCCTACCTGTACCGAAGCAGGAAAGACTGAAGAAGTAACCTGTGACGATTGTGGTGCTCATATCTCGGGCGGTGAAGTAATTAAGGCACTCGGACATGATCTTCCGGAAAATTGGTCGGTAACTAAATCGGCAACACTAACAGAACCCGGCGAACAGGAACGCAAATGTAGCCGTTGTGATTATGTAGAAACAGAAGAAATCCCGGCACTCGACGGAAGCGTTACATATAATTGGGATTATACTACAAGTAAAGGCGAAAGCAACGTTTCCGATACGTTAAATAACTCTGAGTTCGTTAATTCTGCTAATAAATCAATTTTCACTTATAACAGTGAAGGATATTTGAATGTAGCAGCCAGTCAGTGGTACAAAGGCATTGCTTTCAAAACTCCGACAGCGGATGGTATAAATTACACACCGTCCGAACTCACCGTTTTTTCACAGAATACAGCATGCAACAATTATGATCAACATGTAAATGTCGGTGCTGTTATCGGCGAAACCGAAGATACCGGCGGCACAACCAGGACGCTGCTCGTGGGTGGTAACTTCATGTATTATGGAGCCAAAATTACAATTACAAATAAAGACTGGACTATGGGCAACGGATTTTCAAAAGATTACAATCTTACCTTCAAAAATGCAGAAGGTTCAAGTTTAGGAAACGATTTCGGTAAAGCAATGGGAGTTACATTGGAAAAAACAGTGGACGCTTATAGCTGCCTGACTTATAAATATAAAATAACTGTAGATGACGATGATAATGTTTCCGTAATCGTAACCGCTGCGTATACAGATCCGAGTACAGGCACCAAATATGAAGCCACAGCCGAACCGGTAACAATAAATCTTGAATATCTGAAAACACTTGACTCCACTATCAGTGGATTTACCCCTAAATTCGGTATAGCAAAATACAGCAATAACAATAATGCTAAAAAAGATGCAAAACTTTACAGCGTTAAAGCGAAATATGCTAAAGGCTGCAACCACGAGAATACACATGAAGAAGATGAAATCCCCGCAGAATGTCTCAAACCCGGCAGAGAAGCAGGAACATACTGTGATGATTGCGGAAAATTTATCTCGGGCGGCAACGTAATTGCGGCGCTCGGACATGATAAAGAAACAGTATTGGAAACAGTACTACCCACTTGCCAGGAAGGTTATACACTTTATAAATGCAGCCGCTGCGGTACTGAATACAAAGACGATATCACAACCAAAACCGGCAACCATGTTAAGGACGAATCGGTAGCACCGACAGTAGTTCCCGCGACCTGTACAGAGGACGGTTATACGGAATATACGTGTGCTAATTGCGGAGAAAAATTCCGAGATAATGCCACACCTAAAACAGGACACGGTGACTGGACATGGGTAGTCGTTAAAGACCCGAGCAAAACCGAAGACGGTAATAGAAGATTCGTTTGCGGAAAGTGTGGATATTGGAACGGAACCAATGTAGATATAAAAGCAGTGAACTTTGCCGTAGAATCAACACAGGTTGTATTGGACGGAAGTATTAACTTTAAGATCACCGTCGTAGCAAACACATACTTCGATCAAAATTCCTTAAAACTTACAATTAACGGTGAGGAATACACTGTCAACAATGGATTGGAATATGACAGCGCGTCATCTGACGGCAACTATGCTCGTTACACAGTGACAATAACAAAATTTGCTCACCAAATGACCGATAAGTATGACTTAAAATTTGAAGGAACCGCAGAAGCCTCTGAAGGAGCATCGTTTAGCCAGGTGCTTAACTGTACCGACGAAAAGACGGACGTTTCCGTAGCCTCAAACCTTAAAAACGTCTATGATAAACTGACTGACGAAAAGGACGCCGCAACCAAAACCCTCATTGCCAAACTTGCAAACTACGGCGCGGCAGCACAGAAATACAATGCTTTGGCAAACGGCCTCGAAGAAATAGCCGATGCTGACCTTGCAAACTATTTCCTGGATGCTGATGATGCAAACAAAACAACGGCAGAAGATGCATATACAGCGATGACTAATACTGCAGACGGTAAATTCTACGATAATACTAAGGATATCTTCGGTCAGACCTTCAAGGCAAGTCTTGCAATCGGTCTTCAGACCAAGATTAAAATGATAGTTAATGTAAGCGATCTTACCCTTGAAGACGGTCAGACCCTTTGGGTCAGGATGGACGGTGTAGATCAGAAACTTGATAACAACAACGGTGTATACTCCGCAGCATTCGGTGAATTCGCACCGGCTGATTACGCTACGAATAAAACTATCACCCTCGTTGTTAAAGATGCAAACGGTGCTGATGTGGAAACATCCGGCGAAGTTACCTACAGCGTAGGCGCGTATATAAACAGAATGGCGCCTAAGAGGGATAATTTAAAACCGCTGCTTAACGCAATCACCGAGTATTATAACGCTGCCACAGCACTGTCTTAATAAAGGAGGATTATTGAAATGAAAAACTTTGAAGAAGCCCGGATCACAATAATATCCTTGCCTCAGTGTGATGATATTTTAACAGCGTCATATGTATATGATCCGGTAACCGCAGGAACAGATCCGGACGAGGGTTACGGCGCCTGACGCAAATTAACCTGTACAATAAAGCGCAAAGGATTTTATACAACTAACCCGAACAAAAAATGTTTTTCCGCCGTTTGCAGCAAAACTGCAAACGGCGGTTTTCTGTCCTGGAAAAACAGGCGGGAGAAAGATTTTTTCACCTCAACCCTTTGCATTATCCCCCACGGGGTGATATACTAGACGTTAGACTGTAGACTGTAGACGTTAGACGTGGTGGCATTAGTTTGATAACAGACAGTAAATTGTTCTTGCAGATGGCTTTTTTCTCTCCCTCTGTCAAAACTTCGTTTTGACATCTCCCTCGTCAGAGGGCGACAAG
>CAVKHV010000098.1:0-4313 GCA_963656085.1 Agathobacter sp. | reverse complement strand
GTGTAACGGTAGCACGACAGACTCTGACTCTGTTTGTTGGGGTTCGAATCCCTATTCCTCAGCCAAAAAAGAGCGTTGCGACAGCAATGCTCTTTTTTAATCATATTTATTTAAAAAACTTTGCCGTTTCGGGGCGCAGTTTGATTGAAATTATATGCGCCGCAATAACAAGTAACGCGTCTTTAAATAAATAGGGCAGACTCACCAAAGCAAACGAGCGCCAAATACCTGCGGCGGAATATACCGCGTACCACACTGCGCCTAAGATATGGCAAAGCAGCAACCCTGCTGCGGCAAGCAAAACCGTTATTGCCGGCTTGCGGCCGGCTGATAAAGCGCAGAAAAGGCTTAGAAACAAAAATCCGTAAATAAAGCCGGCTGTTGGGCCGGTCAGTGCCGCAATTCCTCCACCGCCCGAAAAAACAGGGACGCCGAACGCACCGATAATTATGTACACAGCCGTGCTCAACAGTGCATATACAGGCGGCAGGCAGCAGCCGCACAGCGCAACCGCAAAGATTTGCAGCGTCAGCGGAACGCCGGAAGGCATTTGTATGCGGAACATTGAAATAACCGCCGTTGCCGCGGTGAACAGCGCCGTTACCGTTATGCTTTTAATACTGGCTTTTTTCATACCCTTTCACCCTTTTTTATAAATTGCTTGCCACACCTTATATATGTCAGGCGGGCACATACGGTTTTGCCCGCTGTAAGGCGAATTTTATTAAAAAACCCACTTCAAAAGAAGTGGGTTTTTGGCGGAGAAGGAGGGACTCGAACCCTCGCGCCGGGGATTAGCCGACCTACGCCCTTAGCAGGGGCGCCTCGTCACCAACTTGAGTACTTCTCCGTGTGACTTATTTAATTAATATTCAGTTGTCGTCGCTTCGGGTTTAACGTACTCGCGCCGGGGATTAGCCGACCTACGCCGCAAAGCACAGGCGCCTCGTCACCAACTTGAGTACTTCTCCGTGTGACTTGTTAATTATATCTAATTGTTCGCAGCTTGAAAAAATGGCGGAGAGAGTGGGATTCGAACCCACGGTACCCGGAGGTACGACGGTTTTCAAGACCGTTCCGTTATGACCGCTTCGGTATCTCTCCGTAAATATCTGCCCAAATATATTAGCATAAATACCGCCTGCTGTCAACTGCGAATTTCAATTTTTTTAAAAGGTTCGGTAAAAAATAAACTTATCGGTATTATTTCTGCCGCCGATGCCAAAAGTAATATTAATGAAGGAGTGATGCTTTTTGATTCCGAGAACCGACCTTGCAATAGAAAGCTGTGAAATAAATCCGGATAAAAAGAATATTCAAAAAACAGAATATAACGACGGCGACATAAAGGTGACGGAAATCAATATTTTAACGGACGCCGCAGGCAGGTCCGTAGGTAAACGCAAAGGCAGGTACGTCACCATAGAAATGCAAAAAACCATGATCAACAGCACCGAGGAAAACGCACATTCCGTGCTGTGTCGGGAACTTCGGCGACTTATTCCCGAAAGCGGCGCTGTTATGGTCATAGGTCTGGGTAACGACAAAATAACCGCCGACGCTTTGGGCCCCGAAACCGCCGACCGTATATTTGCCACAAGGCACATTTCCGCCGAACTTGCAAAAAGTATCGGGCTTGACGGGCTGCGCCCGGTTTCGGTTCTTTCCCCCGGAGTGTTGGGTCAGACCGGCATAGAGAGCCACGAAATAATTAAAAGTACCGCCGAGCGGATTTCCCCGACCTGCGTTATAGCGGTTGACGCGCTTGCCGCGCGCGACCTTGAACGACTCGGCTGCACAGTTCAGTTGTCCGATACGGGTATAACTCCCGGTTCGGGCGTCGGCAACAGCCGCAGGGAAATAAGCCGCGAGACCCTCGGCGTGCCTGTTATATCGGTGGGTGTTCCGACCGTGGTTGACGCCGCAACCCTCGTTTATGAACTTACGGGGAAAAAGGACGTTTCGGGTAATGGAATGGTAGTCACCCAGCGCGAAATCGATTCGCTGACCGAGCGCGCCTCAAAACTTATAGGTCACGCTATAAATTGTGTGTTGCAGCCTTCGGTTTCGCCGCAAACATTGCTTTCCCTCGTCTAATTCTTATCCGCCCGTCATATACATTATATAGTCCGGGCATATATGAACCCCGAATACGCGCGTGCGAGGTGGAAAAATGGAGATCCGGTTCGGCAGAATTATCGGTGCGGCGGCGGTTGCGGTGTCTGTAGTGCTGCTGCTTAATTACGGAATGTCCCCGATCTATAAGGCGCTGGATCTCACATTTGCCGCCTTCGATTCGGCTAACGTATTGATTTCCGAAAGCGGTAAAAATGTCAGCGGGGATACCGAAAAAGCCGCAAAACTCGCCGCGCCGCAGGAAAACAAGCCCGAAAAGGAGGAACCAAACGATACTTCCGAGCCCGAAACCCAAGCTGCCGCAAACGACGAAACCGCGCTTGGCGCGGTGGTGCGGCGCACAGTGGCAGGCGGAGAAATGAAATACGGCAAAATCTCGCTTAACAATAAATCGCATAAAAGCATTGACATTAAAAAAAGCCTTTCGGGCAAAGTCGACCTTGCGCTGGATTCTAACAGTACACCGCAGGTGCTTATATACCATACCCACGCTACCGAAGGTTATATGCGCGACGCTAAGGATTACTATACCGCCGCCGATAATGCCAGAAACACCGATAATTCCGCAAATGTCACAGCAGTGGGCGACGCGGTGCAAAAATCCCTTTCTGCGGCGGGCATAAACACGCTGCATAATACCACCCAGCACGATAACCCGTCCTATTCGGGCAGTTATAAACGCAGCGCCGCAACCATAAAACAGGCACTTTCCGAAAACAAGGATATTAAACTGGCTATTGATTTGCACCGCGATTCGATTCCTGCGGCAAACAACGGCAAGACCGCACCGATTTGCAACATTGCCGGCAAAAACGCCGCCCAGGTTATGATCATAGTCAGCACGGGGTATGTGGGCGCCGAACAGAATTTTACCCTGGCGCTAAGATTACAGCAAACCGTAGAGGTGCTGTACCCCGGTCTTGCAAGACCGATGATCGTTTACGAAAGCCGATATAACCAGGAACTTGTCCCGTTCGGACTGCTGATTGAGGTGGGAACGGAGGCAAATTCGGTTGATGAGGCAACCTATGCGGGCGAGTTGCTCGGCAATGCGCTTAAAGTGTTTTTAAACGACTATATAAAATGAGGAATAATAAATGAAAAAAATTTCAAAAAAAGACAAGGAAGTGTTTTTAACCGCTTTCACCTATTCGGCAGTAGTATTTACCTCGATGATTATTTTAATGCTCGGCGTGTTTAAATCATATATTGAAATACGGCGCATAGGGTTTTGTGACGATTCACCGCAAGCGTTTTCAATTACCGAGGACGGAAAATTTAAAATACTCGATTTTACATTTTAATTTTAGAAAAACAAAGGCCTTTGCCGGATCACAGTGCGCTTGTGACTTGGCAAAGGCTTTTTTGGGTGATCAATCGAGGTCTGATAACAGATCCTCAACAACCTCCCGCAACTGTCTCGGAGACAGTGACCCGTGTTCGCATCTTTCGACTATGCATTCAACAAATTCGCGCTTAGTCGATACCCGATGTACCACTTCCGCAACGTCACCGTTTCCGTTTTCTGCAATAATGCCGTAGTGTTTGTTACCGTCGTCCGGTAGCAAACCGCTTTCGCACATCACCGCATAGTGATAGTTGTTTGTTTCCATCCTAAACCCCTCTTCCAAAGTGAAAATGTGAATTAAATTCACTTTTTAACAGTATAACTCCATAAATTACATTTGTCAATAGAAAAATGTGATTTATTTTCACATTTTTTATATTTCAGTATATTTCGCCCTTTTTCACCAATATTTTTCGGTTGAAGGTGTCGTAAATAAGCAGTATATTTATCATAGACCGAAACCGACAAGAGTTGGTATAGCGTCTAATGTCTATCTTGCCGCACTTCCACGGTCTGCGACTGCCGCCGCATCCCATTTCCGCGCGGCTAACCTGATATTCACCGTCTATTATTAAAACTACCGTTTTCCACATCTAACATCTACAGTCTACCGTCTATAACGAAGGCGACAGAGCCTGTGCGTGCCGTTAACCTGTGTTCTCCCCCTCCGAGTTTTGCCCGACGGGCAAAACTCGGAGGGGGAGAAAGAGCCTGCTGTAAGAACAATTTACCGTCTGTTATCAAACTACCGTCACTCACAAACCCTTGGCCCCCGCTGACGAGGGTGCGGGTGTCCGGTGGACACCTCTGCGAAGCAGAAGCACCGACC
>CAVKHV010000097.1:0-4504 GCA_963656085.1 Agathobacter sp. | reverse complement strand
AATTTATGTACTGTATTTGGGACATTTCACTGAGTATACTTAATATGCAAAGCAATGAAAGCGAGGTATTTATATGATTGTAAAACCGAAAGAATGGATTTCAAGACCTGATGATGACGGAAACGGATTTTTAACGGCACTGATGAAAGACGGCGAAGTTGAATTTCCCATTCCTATTGAAACACATAATGTATTTCCCGAAGATGTTAAAATGAACAAGGAACAGGATTTTGAACTCATCTTAGAGTGTGCGGGCAAACCTACCGTTTACAAAGACGAAGAAACATACAAAAAGGATACAAGCACAACAATGAATTTCGAATCGGTTATACCCGTTGGATTATTTTCTGCTTCCGGTGATGAAAACTTTGTCCAAACCCCTCACATCATTATGAACGGAAAGGTTAGTGAAACATACGAAGATCCTGTTCAATTCGGATTTGAGGAATCGGATGTCCTTTATTCATTTTCCTGCCTCGGGAATGAATATGATGCGGTAATGCACTCTGAATTTTCAGACAATTTAAGAATTGAAGAAGGCAATATTGTTTCCTGCGTTTATAGAGTTCAGGGTTGGCCAAATCAGAATGACTATAGCGACGAGTAAGGAACTTATATGAAAAAAGGCATCTTTTGGTGTGCAAATTTTGATACGGCATACCCGAAACTTATTACGGTTTCGGTTTCCTGTGATAAAAACGGTAATCCGCGAGAGCCGGTAAAGTTCAGTTCAAAATCCGGCGATAATTTCAACCATCGGCTTGAATGGGAAAAACTTGACAGAACCGTTACGGCAGGGCAACCGTTTAATTATTATCCCAGAGGCCGTGTTGAGATTAAAAACGGTAAAGCTATTGTCTTTCTCAATCCTATACTCAATAAAGACTGCATCGTTAGCAAGGTTATAGATGAGTTTGGTTTGATAACCGAAGAACTAATCAGCGTCCGTATAAAAAGTGACGGTTCTAATCACTATCACTTTACCTGCGGAAGTATTTAACGGGGGAATTTTATATGGTTGATTTTAAATACGCCGGCATAAAGCCGCTTTCCGGGTTGGAAATTGAGCTTCGCAATATGACTGCCGCAGACTGGAACAACTATGTATTTCAGGTAGTCAAAGCGGATGAGTTTTATCTTCAATACGGTCAAGAGCCAACAGAAGAACTGATTGAATGCATTAATACTATGACGCCTAATGTGATTTATTACTCTATATATCTGAAGCCTATGAATATTATGGCAGGATATGTAGGTGTCACTCCGGAAACAAGCAACCTGGAATTTTATGTTTTTCGGGAATTCAGAAAAATGGGTATCGGCACAGATGCGGTCAATTTACTGATTGGGTTATGGTTTTCCGGCAAAATCACCGGAAAAAGAGAAACAAAAATTGAGGCGGAAACGCTTTCCCAAAATCTTGCATCTATTCGGCTGCTTGAAAAACTTGAATTTCAAAGAAATGCTGTCGGACTAAGGGTGATACTTTCGGAGGACGGCGGAAATGATCAGTCAATCGGTCTGTGCTCATATGTTTTAAGAAACGATGCTGCCCGCGAAACACAATGCACCAAATAGCGTACATTACATTTGTTATAATATTTATAGTGAAAGAAAAAGCAAAAACGAGCGGAGGATGTAATATGAACGCATTTGATAAAGTGATTGGCTATGAAACTATCAAAAACGAGCTGCTGCAGATCTGCGACATGATTCACAACAAAGAAGTCTACGAGAAATTGGGAGCCAAACTGCCTCAGGGGATTTTGCTGTACGGCATTCCGGGACTCGGAAAAACACTTATTGCAAAGTGCTTTATAGAAGAAAGCGGACTTCAATCCTATATTGTCAGAAGAAACAAAGGCAATAATGACTTCATAAGTGATATTACAGCTACATTTAAAACCGCAAAGGAAAACGCCCCCTGTATTATTTTTCTTGACGATATGGATAAATTTGCGAACGAAGACAGCCATCACCGTGACGCAGAAGAATATGTGGCGGTTCAATCGGGTATAGACGAAGTAAAAAACTGTAATGTCTTCGTTTTTGCAACTGCCAATGATATACGGAAACTGCCGGATTCCCTTGTGCGGTCAGGTCGTTTTGACCGAAAAATCGCGGTTCGGCGCCCCACCGATAAAGATGCCGACGCAATCATCAAGTACTATCTTTCAAACAAAAAAGTTGCCGAAAATGTAGATATGAATGATCTTTCAAAAATGATCAACTACAGATCCTGCGCCGAACTTGAAACTATATTAAATGAAGCCGCAATCTGCGCCGCCCATGCAAGAAAAAGCAGTATTGAAATGGATGATTTTGTGAAATCCGTTCTGCGGATGCAGTATGACTCGCCGGATAATTTCACAAAACCATCACAAGATGATATCAAAAAAACCGCACTCCATGAAGCGGGACATCTTGTTGTGTCTGAGGTTCTGTGCCCCGGAAGCGTAGGGGTTGCCTCCCTGCGTTCATCCGGCAGGGATTCTACCGGCGGCTTTGTTCATTGCTGCATGGAATTTCCAAGAAGGCCGTATCAAATTCTTGTGTCTCTTGCAGGCAAGGCGGCGGTTGAACTTTATTATTCCGACACCGTTGCGAGCGGCTGCGCGAGCGATATAAACCGTGCTTTTAACTACATTAGAGATGGCATTTCGGAGAATGCAACTCTCGGTTTCGGAATGATTGATGTGGCTACACCAAGATTTTCGGATACCTCGGAGAATATGAATTCCAGAAACGAAGCCGTCACCCATGCAGAGCTTGAACGCTATATGCTTAAAGCGAGGGATGTCCTTCTTAAAAACAAAGATTTTCTGGAGAAGGCTGCAGCTGCGCTTATTGAAAAGGAAACGCTGCTTTATTCTGATGTTAAAAAGATCAGAGAAAGCACAGTTGTTACCGGGGTGGCTGTTTAAAGCCGCCCCAAAACCTGAAAGTTAATAAAAGCAATGCGGTTATAAGTCTTTTAAATAAAAT
Organism: Agathobacter sp.; assembly: GCA_963656085.1. Taxonomy (GTDB): domain Bacteria; phylum Bacillota; class Clostridia; order Oscillospirales; family Acutalibacteraceae; genus CAVALG01. The sequence goes on along the minus strand of CAVKHV010000097.1, from coordinate 1,519 downwards.
AAGGAGAGATAACAAATGAAGGTTGAAGTACAGTATTTTCCGCTTGAAAATTGCAGCGGAAACTTATGTAAAATAGTTGTGGAGGCCATTAATTACGGCGCTGCGGAGCAGATGGTAATGAATATGTTTAACATACCGCAAAGAAATATTTATTTGGTAAACACATACAGAGGGTGACCGAAATGCTGTCCGAGAAATTTATTTTGGAAGAAAAAATTATAAATATTTGTAAAAACGACCGTACGGTATTTAAAAGAGGTATGGTATTTAATAAGATTACCGTTTTAAATCGGGACTGTTGCTGTTCAACGTTTTGCGGACAGATTACCGTTTGCGGATATACCGATTGCGGAGAAATGCTTTTAAGCAGCGGTAACGGCAGATATTATTTCACGGTGCGTGACGGTTGGGGCGTTGAGGATAATTGTTTGTACGCTTTGTCTGTCGGCGCAATCAGGCGGGACTTTAAAAAGCCCGTTACGATTGAGGAAATCGAATCCGGTGTAAATAACCCGCAAGAGCCAAGAGGCGCATATTCGGCAATGTCAATGAAAATGAAGCTGGAAACCGATAAAGAAATACTGAAAGTATTGAAAAATAAATAACCCGGGCAGGCGAAAATAAACGCCGGCAACCGCACTGTTTTCGGAATGGGCGCGGTTGTTATTTTAATGGTGCGGGGGTCGATTTTTGCGGTGTAATATTTTATATTTAATAATTTAGGTCTTTTTATTAAGTGTGATATACTGGGTGCAGAAAGTTAAAAGCCACGGAGGATTTACTATGGATTTAAAAAAGTTAATTAAAATGTTAGAGGTTGAAACGGACAAAGAAAAGATGGATAAAATAATTCAAAAGATCGATTCTTTGATAATTAAAAAAGGCTTTGTCAGAATGGGGCCTCACGGTTATCTGAAGCCGCTTGAGATTCAATCCCATATATGTAAGAGAGATGCTTTTGAAAAAGGGTACTTTGATTGCGATGCGTGGGGAAACAACTGGGGGTTTCCTGCACGACCGGACTGTATATATATTCAACCTGACTATAGCGGAATTGAAATTGTACTGTCAATAAACGGGCAATATGCCGTTTCCTGCCTCGTAAAAAGTGCTCATATACGCCTATATGGTAATGGCATAAACGCTCCGGCTGCGAGTCAGAAAAAAATCGGAGAATTTTTTAAAAGGCTCGGTGCTCCCCGCAGCCAATATAACAATTGCCATTTTTGTATAATCAATAAACAAAAGAGCCATTGAAGAGTTTTTTAAAAGGAAGGAAATACCTATGAGGAAAAAGAATTATATCGTCCGGCTTCTTTATTTTTCGGATTTACTCCCCCAAAAATATCCCCAAGATTCCGCCAATCTGTTTGCCGCACTAAAAAAACATAATGTGGCTTACGGGTTTATAAAGGGTGCAAAGGATATCCGCATACGGGACTTTATGCCGATACAGGTGCATAACCGTTACCCGAATGATAATGTGCTGTTTCGGTTTGAACCGTCTTACTTAAAAAAC
>CAVKHV010000096.1:0-4694 GCA_963656085.1 Agathobacter sp. | reverse complement strand
CTTAAAGAAATGCTGGTTTTGGGAGTTTTGCTGTAACAAGTGCAAAATTCCGTCGGCGCCCGGAAGATCGCGGTAATGCGCAAATTCGTTTTCTCCCCCGTCCCGTCCGCTGCCCCAAGCGTCCGCTTGGGGACAGGTGCGCCCCGACCCGGGCACGGAATTAAAGCCGTGTGCCGCGCGCCCGTCCGAAAACGTATGTTTTCGGCAGCGGACGGGACGGGGAGAAAACGAAACGGCAGCCCGACAATGAAAAACGGTGTTGAAAAAACCGTCGAATGTGGTAAAATATTAATAGCAACACGGGGAAATCGGAAAGGACGGCGAAAAATGAAACGTCAACACAAAAGATGGGGCGGCATACCCGATAAAATTATAGTTTCCTGTTTTTTTATGCTTCTGCAGTTTATTTTTCTGGTCGTTCTTGTTTATCACCTCTCGCATTGGGCGGTTTGGGTGAATGCGGTCTTTCAGGTGATAAGTATATTGCTTGTAATATCAATTGTCGGTAAACGCGGCAATCCCAGCCACAAAATGGCGTGGATAATATTTATACTGGTATTCCCGGTTTTTTCCGTTCCTGTCTATTTTATTTGGAACACAAGCATAACCGTGCCCGCGTTTAAAAAACGTCTGCGGCAGCAGAAAAGGCGGTCTGCCGCTTTTTTGCGGCGTGATACCGAAACCGAAAAACGTCTGCGTTATGCCGATGTTTTTCATTGGCGCCAGTCGGTCTTTTTAACTAAAGAAAGCGGATATCCGCTTTATTCAAACACAGAGGTCGAGTACCTTTCTCCGGGCGAAGTATTTTTGCCGCGGCTGATCGAAGAACTCCGCACCGCCCGAAAGTATATCTTTCTTGAATTCTATATCCTTGCGGAAGGCGAGATGTGGGATGAAATTTTTTCTGTTTTAAAGCAAAAAGTCCGGGACGGGGTAGAGGTAAAAATAATTTTTGACGATTTCGGCTCTGCCGCGCGGCAGTATAAAAAATTCAAAAAAAATCTGCGCGAGGCGGGAATAAGTTACAGCGTATTTAATCCCATACGCCCGTCGTTCGATATTTTTCTTAACAACCGTAACCACCGCAAAATAGTTGTTATTGACGGTAAAACCGCCTTCACGGGCGGACTTAATATAGGCGATGAATATATAAACAAACTTGAAAGATTCGGCTATTGGATGGATTGCGGCGCCTGCTTTAAGGGCGACGCCGTCCGCAGTTTCACCGTTATGTTTATAGAAATGTGGAACGCGATAAACAGCCGCAAAAAGTCCGTTAATTACGAAAAATATATGGTTGAAATATTCCCTAAATGTGAAGGGTTTGTTCAACCGTACAGCGTTTCGCCTCTTGACCATGACCGTAATCCGGGCGGCGGACTTTATATGCAGATGCTTAACTCCGCAAAGGATTATGTCTATATCGCTTCGCCTTATCTGGTGCTTGACAGCGAGATGACCGCCGCCCTGTGCGGCGCCGCTCTTTCGGGTATTGATGTGCGGATAATTACGCCCAAAAAGTGGGACAAGTGGTATGTTCACCCCGTTACCCAATATTATTATGAACAATTGCTTGAATCGGGCGTAAAGATATACGAGTTTACTCCCGGATTTATACATTCAAAACTTTTTGTATCGGATGACAGCGTTGCCACCGTGGGTACGGTAAATATGGACTACCGCAGTTTTTATTATAATTTTGAGTGCGGCGCATGGATGTGCAATGTCCGTGCCGTCGGGGATATTAAGCGGCATATGCTGCGGATAATGGAGGATTCGGATGAAATTACATTGTCCGAATGGGAAAAACGCCCCATGTCGCTCAAAGCCAAACAGTTCATACTGCACCTGTTTGCGCCGTTTATGTGATTTTTTCGGAGAGATAAAATATGACAGAACCAAACACCTTAAATGTTTCAAATCTTGCCTTTTTGGGTGACGCGGTATACAGCCTTCTTGTAAGGGAACGGCTTGCCGTAATAAACCGCCCGTCGGGTAAACTGCACTCAATGTCGGTCGATCTTGTACGCGCTTCGGCGCAGGAAAGGGCGTTTGAAATAATAGAGCCCTGCCTGACCGAGGATGAACTCGCCGTTTACCGCCGCGGCAGGAACCGTCACGCCGGTTCGCTGCCCAAATCAGCTACGTCAAAAACCTATCACTGCGCAACAGGGGTCGAGGCGCTGTTCGGCTGTCTTTATTTAAAGGAAAAACATAACAGAATAAATGAACTTTTTTCTCTGATATGGGATAACATAACCGGGGATAATAAATAAGGGGTGAGCTAATGGGAAAGTTTGCAAAAATTAAAACCGCAACGGTTGACGGACTTTTTATCCTTGTGGGATGCGCGCTTTATGCCGCAGGGTTTACAATATTTATTCAACCCTGCCACCTAACGCCGGGCGGACTTACCGGTATTGCCGCAATTTTAAATTATATGAACGCCTATATCCCAATAGGCTTAACCGTGATTGTGCTTAATATTCCCATAGTTATTGCAGGGCTGCGCCAGTTCGGAAACGAGTTTATAATTAAAACGTTGGCAGGAATTTTTGCAAGCGGTATATTAACCGATATTTTTCAAAAATACCTGACCAAATATAACGGCAATGATATAATGCTCTCCTGCATCGCAGGCGGCGTTATGATGGGTGCCGGGCTTGCGGCTGTCTTTCTTCGCGGCGCAACCACGGGCGGCGTTGATGTTTTGGCAAAAATCATAGCTAAACGCAAGCCCCATATTTCAATCGGCAGGGTTATGCTGCTGCTTGACGTCGTCGTGCTCACAATGGCATATTTAGCCTACGGTAAACTGGATTCGGTGCTTTATTCAATCGTCTCAATGTTTGTCCAGACCCGTATTGTCGATACTTTGGTCTACGGTGCCGACAGCGGAAAATCGGTTCATATAATTACCGCAAATGCAGACGCGGTCTGCAACGCTATAATGAATTCGCTTGCACGCGGAGTTACACGCATACCCGTCAAAGGCGGCTTTACGGGAGAAGATAAAACTATGGTAATGTGCGCTGTGCGCCGCCACGAAATAGCGGCGCTGCTTTCCGCGGTCAAGGAAAGCGATGCGGACGCATTTATCACGGTGAGCGACGTCGGTGAAATATTGGGGCGCGGTTTCAGGCGAATGTAAAAAACACAATAAAACGGTAAATAAAAACCACCGATTCAATCGGTGGATTTTTATTTATGCAGACTTCGAACGCCCGGTTGCGACATATAAAACGCTGTGTTTGGACAGGAGAATGTTCAGTTTTATTTAAGCCTATTATTACCTGCCGCGTTTTTTAAGGATGTTAAGCAAAACATATATACCCATAAGCAGTGCCGTTCCGCCGATTAAAACACCGTACATTGCCGACACCGGTACCTGTTTGCCAAAAAAGTAAAGGTTACAGTCAAGCATATCTTCAAGCGCTTTTATTCCGACATCGGGCAGCCCGCTTTTCTTAATTTCCCCGATTGCCCCTTTAAGCGCGTGGTTGCGTAAAAGGCTTGTTCCGTATGTTCCCGGCAGAAAACTTAATACCTTTTGCAAACCGCTGCCGAACTGTGATATCGGCATATATGCGCCGCATATAAACCCGTAGCCTGCGCTTACTATGGTGCCTACCGCCGATATCTGCCCCTGCGACGATAAAAAGAAGTTCACAACCGACGAGAAAGCCGTCCCGAACAGGGTCAAAAGGAATATATCAAGTAAGCACAAAAGAATATCGCTTGCCGACATATAAAAGCCCTTTATCCCTATGTATACAAGGCATATTGCCGTTGCCGAAAAGCAGATTATAAGGGTGGAAACAAGGGTAGAGAGGTAATAACTTAGCGCTAAGGTCGAGCGCTTTACGGGCGTTACCGTTAAATCCCGTCGTGCCCCCGTAACTTTATCGTTTACCATAATCATATTGCCGCAAAATGATACGGTTATAGAGGATATTGCCAAAAGTGCCGAGAAAAGTTGACATGCAACCGCACCGCTTATAACCCTTTCGGGCACATTGGTAAATCCGCCCAACATTGCCGTAAGGCTGTCGTGGAATATATCCGATAAAAATGTGCCGTAAAGCACGAGCAGTATTATCGGGGTGATAAGGGATGAAAAAAATACAGCCTTGTCTTTAAAATAGAGTTTGCAGTTACGCACGGTCAGTTGTTTAAGCCCTGTCAACATCATCGCCTCCCGTAAGTTTTTTTCCGGTCGCGGCAAGGAATACATCGTCCATTTTTCCTTTTGTTACCTCATAATCTTTAAACAATTGCGGATTTTCGACTATAAGTTTTGTGGCAGTCGCCGTGTCCGGAACCGATATTCGTACCGCATTTTTAAGCGTTTCGTACCGTGCACCGAGCGGTTTTATCGCCGCTTCGTCAACACCGTATAAGGTTATAAAATCGCCCGTGTAACGGTTTTTAAGTTCAAGCGGCGTGCCCTCTGCCGCAATATGTCCGCCGTCAATTATTACAATGTAGTCCGCGTCCGCTGCCTCTTCCATATAGTGCGTGGTAAGCAGTACGGTCATACCGTTTTCACGGCGCAAATTGCTTATAACATCCCATAAAAGTTTTCTCGTTTGCGGGTCAAGCCCTGTGGTAGGCTCGTCAAGTATCAGTATTTCGGGACGGTGCAAAAGTGCGCGCGCTATGTCTATGCGCCGCCGCTGTCCGCCCGATAATTT
>CAVKHV010000095.1:0-4709 GCA_963656085.1 Agathobacter sp. | reverse complement strand
CGGCTGTTCGGGGATATTTTAGACGCGCAAAGCGACTGCATGAGAAACTGGGAAAGCGCGCAGACCTTTATTGACGAAGCCAAAAAGAAGTACGGCTATAACGACTGGGTAAACAGCGAACCTATTAAAATACAAACTTCGCACGGTGAAGAACTTACATTAACGGCGGAACAGGCAATGCAGCTTTACGCTTCTTTTGAAAGGCAGAAGCGGCACTACGGGTCAGCCGAGCATATAACCATAGGCGGTGTTGTTTTCACGGACGAAGTGGGCAAGCGAAATATATTCCCGCCCGATGTTTTCTTTTTCGGCAAGGTTTTTAAGCATGGTAGTTTTGCCGGACTGGCGCGGACCGGTAAGCAAAATTGCCGACCAAGTCTTTGACAGTTCAGTGATACGCTGTTCAATATGTCGGTTAATATAGGCCATAATACACCTCGGCTGAGTATAGTTTTCTTCATGATTATTATACTTTATTATACCCGCAAAGTCAACAAAAATCTCGGCTAAAATTAGAATCCGTCATATTTTAGCCGAGATTTTTCTGTTACAGTTTTTGATGGAATAAAAAATCAGCACGGCGTGAAACCGTGCTGAAATTCCTTATTTATGCGGTTTTGTTACTGCTGTGTGTGCCGTATTTTGGACATTACGAACACATTTGCCGTGGGCGCACTGTAGAGCCTGTATCTACTAAATATTTTCCGAGTTCCTCGTCTCGTTTATCCGATAATTCTCTCATACAACTCAACTCCTGAGGTATATCATTATCTGTTTAATTGTATGAAAAACTTTATTTCTGCTTATTTTATGCCGCCACGGCATTTGCGTTTACCTGTTCAATCACCTTGCGGATGCCCATCCATACCGACAAATCGGCGAACACTTCTACAATGCTGCCGCGGTCGGTAAACGGCGGTTCCTGCAAAACCGATAGGTCTTTCATAATACCGTTTTGAACGATATATTCAACAATCTGATTGACAAAATAAATCTGCCTTGAATCTAAATTGACATCGTTCAAATACTTTGAAAAGGCTGCCTTTGCTGCATTCATATCAAGACCGACGATTCCGCGCACAAATTCGCCGAGAGGCTTTTTACCGCACTCTGTCTCATAATCCTCTTTTGTGCCGAGGTCGTTCCATAGAATTTTCTCGAGTTTTTTAATATCATCTGCGGTCATAGGAATATTGTTTTTTAGTTTGGCAATAACTTCATCATCCATATGCTGGCGAATATAAAACTCGGCTTTTGCTTTGTAATTTTTTAAATCGTCATTTTCAAGCTCGGATTCTTTCCAATCCATTGACAAAATTTCATCGTCAAAATTCGTGTCATAGCGCAGTTTGTTAACCGGAATATATTTCATAAGATCGCGCAGATTTTTGCGGACATGCTCAAACTCGTTCATTCCGGCATTTTCAAGATAATCCGTGTGCAATAATTTATCTATCAATTCCGACTGTGCCATAATTTCCGGTATATTGGCAACGCCGGCTACACTGCTGACCTTTTTGTAAAGGTCACTTTTTGCTTTGCTGTATTTTTTGCCTGCGAGGTACGCCAATTCTATGCCGTACATCAACGCGTCAAACCGAACCGCTTTAGCGTCGTCCTCGTCGGGAATGATCAGCGGCGCAAGTTCCTTTTCTATAAGCAAAGTATCCTCATACGAAAGCGCCTTGTAATTTTCTTCGGACGAATAGAGTTCAACATATTTAAGATGTTGACGAACCGCAAAATGTTCCCGATTAAGTTCTCTCACCTTTGCCGCCATATCGCTGACCAGCGATTTCCGAAAAGCAATCAGTTCATCCGTTTGGTACGCCAAATCCTGCAATTTATAAGCGATTTGCGCTTTAAGGTGGAATATTGCGCCCTGTAATGCCATCATATTTGCCGTGGGTCTGCCGCCGCTCATACGGAAAAATTCGAAGTTGCCGCAAAAATCAAAAATATAAAACTTATCCTTATTCTTTCCGTCCATCAGACTTTCGCAAAGGCGCGTACCTCTGCCGATCATCTGCCAAAATTTTGCCTTGCTCATTACCTTTTTAAAGAACACAAGGTTTAACACTTCCGGTACATCAATACCGGTGTCAAGCATATCCACGGAAATGGCTATCTGCGGCAATTTTTTCGGGTCAGAGAACTCGTCAATAGCGCTTTGCGCATAAGTCATATAATTATCGATTACCTTTGCAAACCCCGGCAGATGCGGATATTGCTTATTAAAAATTTCAAGAATTTTTTCGGCGTGTGTATGGTTTTTTGCAAAAATAATGGTCTTGCCGAGTTTTTGACCGTAGTCAATTTTAAGGCCGTTGGTCATCAGCACATGAAGCACTTCTTTAATGGTGTCCTCATTAAAAATCCATTCATTCAGTGCAGATGAGCCGATGCGTTCGGGCAACCGTCCGTTTTCGTCTTCAAAAGTATCTTCGTAGGCGGCTTTGTCCTCGTCGGAAAGGTCATCATACACAATGCCTTGTTCAATAAATTTCAGTTTGGTTTCTACCGACATAAAATCAACCAAATAGCCGTCCTTTACCGCCTGCACCAACTCATAACCGTAAGTCGGAACGCCGTTTTCCAGTTCAAAAACCTCGTAGGTGTTCTTGTCTATCTCGTCCTTCGGCGTAGCTGTCAGACCTACGAGCGGCGCGTCAAAATAGTTAAAGATATCGCGATATTTGTTATAAATCGAACGGTGCGCCTCATCGCAGATCACCAGATCAAAATGGCCGCAGGTAAACAACTTTCCGTCCTCATCCTTAACCGAATCAATGCAGTTCATCATAGTTTGATAGGTGGAAAATACGCAGTGCGCCGTGTAGTTGCCTTTTTCTTCGCAAAGGTTTGTTACCGATAAATCAGGCAGCAGATTAACAAAAGACCGCTTTGCCTGTGTTACAAGGGAATTTCGGTCGGCAAGGAAAAGAATGTTTTTTACCCAGCCGTGCTGCAAAAGCACATCGCAAAGGGCAATCACCGTTCGGGTTTTGCCGGAGCCCGTTGCCATAACCAGCAGCGCCTTGCGGCGGTTCTTTTCGCCGAAACTGTTACAGACCGCTTTTATGGCACCCTCCTGATAGTACCGCCCTGCAATGCTTTTGTTGACGGTTATGTTTTTAAGACTTGTCCGCAGCGTTTGCAGATTAAACAACTTTTCAAGGTCGCGTTTTGAGTAAATGCAGGCACATTTGCGTTCGGGGTACAAATTATCCTGTATATGCGTTTCAAATCCGTTGGTGAGGAAAATCACCGGGCGGCGGCCGTATTTCTTTTCAAGCAAATCGGCATAAAGCTTTGCCTGATGTCTGCCTTTTGAAACATCCACACAGGTGCGCTTGGCCTCCACTACGGCAAGCGGTCGCCCGTCATCGCCGTAAAGCACATAGTCGGCAAAGCCCACCTCGCTGTGGTTGGGCATTCCGGGCAATTCCACCTCGTTAAGCCAATCCTTGCCCTCGTGCCAGCCGGCGTCCTCCAGCATAAAATCAATATAAATTTTTCGCGTTTTGAATTCCGAAAGGTCAAGCGGCTTTTTAACATAAGTTTGCTGCTGCTCGGCACGGCGTGCCGTCAGTTCTTCTTTCAGTTCCCGGTTTTCTTCAATCAGTTTGTCAAGGTCAATATGATTATCGGGAACGAACGAAAGTGCCTCCTCGGGCGTGAGTTCAAGAAGGGACTTATCAAATTCGCCGCTTTGGTAGTTCGCCCCATAGCAATAGGCAACAAAATCAAGAAAAACATACAGGTTTTCAAGGCAAAGTTCAGCCTGCGCTTCGGTTACTTTTTTGCCCCCGTGCGCTGCACAATTCCCAACCTTACGGATAAAGTCCATTCTCCGCCAGATATCCTTGCCGACAATGTCCCGAAAATCCTCGCTGTTCATCAAATTCTGTAGATTGTCCTGATACGGCAAATAAAGCGCCTTATCCACCGAATACATCCATTTCACGGCAAATTCCATCGCCCGCCGACAGTTTATAACACAGGAATCCACATCAATATGTAAAATATTTTCGGCAGCAATAGCAACCCCGGAAAAAGTATTAAATTGCTTGTCCTTTAATAAAAAATCAAAGTTGGTCATATTATCACCTTAAAATTATTTATTCTTCAATTCGGTATTATTCAAGGCCATTTTCTTTATATCTGCAAGTTGATCAGTCAGATCGATCTTTTCAACTATTTTATTTTCAATGTTATAAACAGCGTCAATAGAATTCACAAGTAAAAAATCAAAGGGTTTAAAATCTAATTCCGTTATTTTTTCTAAATCGACATCATCGACAATGCTAATTCCAATAAAACAATATAATCCCATTTTATTGAAACTTTTATAGGAATTAAATTTAGATTTTTTCTTTTGTAATGCACAAGCCACGCCATCACGAATGCAAATTGAGGGGGTAAACAAGCCCTTGCTTGCGGAATAACCACATACGGTTCCGCCATCTTTCAGAAAGAACTGTCCTCCGAACCGCTCAATTTCTTTTTCAGTCGGCTTTTTATGAAAAAAGCGTTCCCCATACGCATCTATTTCAATCAGTTCTTGTTTTTCCGTTCTTGTGACCTCAATTCCTATACCGTCGGTTTCGTTTTGAATGTCCGGCTTATCTGCACAAACGAAGTTTTCAATTGGATACGGAAAAATATATTTAAGCGTTAGTCGAGCATATTCTTCATAATACATCTTA
>CAVKHV010000094.1:0-4742 GCA_963656085.1 Agathobacter sp. | reverse complement strand
AAAGTTAACAATTAAATTTACATAAACAAAAGGAAAAGGTGAAAAGAATGAACGATATCAACGCACCGGTTGAGCAAAAATATGACGAGTCCTCAATTCAGGTGCTGGAGGGTCTTGAAGCGGTAAGAAAACGCCCCGGTATGTACATAGGTTCAACGGGCGAGCGCGGATTGCACCATCTGGTTTACGAAATTGTGGACAACTCTATTGACGAGGCGCTGGCAGGCTATTGCGATAAAATCACGGTTGATCTGCTGGACGACGGCGTCATTAAAGTAACCGATAACGGGCGCGGTATCCCCGTCGGCATAAATCCGCAAAAGGGCATACCCACCGTGACCGTTGTGTTCACGATTTTGCACGCGGGCGGCAAGTTCGGCGGCAGCGGATATAAGGTTTCGGGCGGATTGCACGGCGTGGGTGCGTCGGTCGTAAATGCGCTTTCCTCATACCTCGAAGTAACGGTAAAGGACGGTAAACACATCTACCGCCAGCGCTACGAAAAGGGCGAAACAGAAAGCGATTTGGAGATTATCGGCGATACGAACGAAACGGGAACAGAGGTCATTTTCAAGCCCGACCCCGATATTTTCACCGATACAACAAGATACGATTACGATATCCTGCTGCAGCGCCTTCGCGAGCAGGCATTCCTTAACGCCGGTATTCGTGTTGTAATGACCGACCGCCGCAGCGACGCCGACATTGAGGGCAGAACCGACGATCTGCATTTTGAGGGCGGTATCCGCTCATATGTCGAATATCTGCTTGACGAAAAGGTCAAAAAAGACCGCATTATCGACGATGTTATCTACATTTCCGCAAACGGTGAGGACTCCGCCGCCGAGGTGGCTATGATTTGGTCAACCGGTTACGATAACCGCGTGATGTCCTTCGCCAACACCATTCACACGGTGGACGGCGGTACGCACGAGCAGGGTTTCAGAACTTCGCTGACCCGCGCCGTAAATAAATACGCGCTTGACCATAAAATGCTTAAAGACTCGGATAAACGCCTTAAAGCCGAGGATATAAGCGAGGGTCTTATCGCCGTCGTAAGCGTTAAACTGACCGATGCGCAGTTTGAAAGCCAGACCAAAGCGAAACTCGGCAACACCGCAATCGGCACTATGGTAAGCCGTATGGTTACCGAAAAACTTGCCGAATATTTTGAGGATAACCCTGCCCCGGCAAAGACGATTGTTGAAAAATCCATCGCCTCTTCAAACGCCCGTGAAGCGGCGCAAAAAGCGAGGGATCTGCAAAGGGATAAATCCTCCATAAGCGGCAAGTCCAAAATGCCCGAAAAACTGTCCGACTGTATTTCAAAGGACGCAACCAAGACCGAGATTTTTATTGTCGAGGGTGATTCGGCGGGCGGCTCGGCGGTTGAGGGGCGCAACAGCACCTACCAGGCGATTTTGCCGCTTTGGGGTAAAATGCTCAACGTCGAAAAAGCAAGGGTCGATAAGGTCTACGGCAACGATAAACTGACCCCTGTTGTCGTCGCGCTCGGTACCGGAATTGCAGAGCATTTCGATATCTCAAAACTCCGCTACGATAAAATCGTAATTATGGCGGATGCCGACGTCGACGGTTCGCATATCCGCACCCTTTTGCTTACCTTCTTTTTCCGCTATATGCCCGAACTTATAGAGCAGGGGCATATCTATTTGGCGCAGCCGCCCCTTTTCAGAATAACCAAGGGTAAACAGCATTTTGACGTCTTTACCGACGAGGAAAAGGACGCAAAAATGGCGGAATTTGACGGAAAAGCCGATGTTCAGCGCTATAAAGGTCTCGGTGAAATGGACCCCGACCAGTTGTGGGAAACCACCCTTGACCCCGAGCACCGCACGCTGTTAAAGGTTAAAATCGAGGACGCCGAAAGGGCGGACGCAACCTTTACTATGCTTATGGGCGACGAGGTCGAACCGAGAAGACAGTTCATTGAAGAAAACGCGGTCTTTGCGACCGATTTGGATATTTAAGGAAAGGGGGAAACGAAAATGAGCAAACACGAGAACATCATCTGGCCGGAGGACGAGCGCACCAATATCCGGCCTATCGAAATAGTTGACGAAGTAAGGACAAGTATGCTGCAATACGGTATGTCGGTGCTTGTCGGGCGCGCGCTGCCCGATGTCCGCGACGGTCTTAAACCCGTCCACCGCCGTATTCTCTATACTATGTACGAAAACGGACTGACCCCCGATAAAGCCTACCGTAAGTGCGCCGATACCGTCGGTGCGGTGCTCGGTAGATATCATCCGCACGGCGACGCCAGCGTTTATGACGCAATGGTCCGTATGGCGCAGGATTTTTCGCTGCGCTATCCGCTGATTGACGGGCACGGCAACTTCGGTAACATTGACGGTTACCCCGCCGCTGCCTACCGTTATACCGAGTCTAAAATGAATAAACTGTCGATTCATATGCTCGACGATATCGACAAGGAAACTGTCGATTTTATGCGAAATTATGACGACCGTTTGAACGAGCCGACCGTCCTGCCCGTCCGTTTTCCGCAGCTGCTGGTAAACGGTTCTTCGGGTATCGCTTTCGGTATGGCAACCGAAATTCCGCCCCATAACCTCGGCGAAACCATTGACGCGATGTGCTGCCTTATAGATAACCCCGACGCAGGGCTGGACGAGCTCTGCCGCCATATAAAAGGCCCCGATTTTCCGACCGGCGGCATAATTATGGGTATGTCGGGCATCCGCGCCGCCTACGCTACGGGCAGGGGCAAGATAACCCTGCGCGGCAAAGCCGAAATCGAGGAGTACAAGACCGGCAGATTCAGGATAGTTATAACCGAAATCCCCTATAAAGTCCGCAAAAAGGACCTTGTTAAAAACATTTACGACCTCGCCGCCGATAAGCGAATTGAGGGTATTGACGACGTTGTCGACTATTCGTCAAAGCGTGACGGCGGTATCAGGATAATCGTTGATATTAAGCGTGACGCCAACCCGCAGGTCGTGCTTAATAAACTGTATAAACACACCGCGCTGCAAACCACATTCGGCGCCATTATGCTGGCGCTCGTAAACGGAAAACCGCAGATTCTTACCCTTAAAGAAATGCTGCAAAATTCAATCGACTTCCAGTGCGACATCATCAAACGCCGCATCCGTTACGATATGCGTAAAGCGGAGGAAAGGGCGCATATCCTGCGCGGCTTGACTATCGCCCTTGATAATATCGACGAGGTCATCAACATCATCCGCACAAGCAAAACCATCCCCGAAAGTAAGGAAAGACTGGGCGAGCGTTTCGGGCTTGACGATATCCAGACTACCGCAATCGTCCAAATGCAGCTCGGTAAACTTGCAGGCTTGGAAAAACAGAAAATCGAGGATGAACTACAGGAAAAACTGGACTTTATTAAAGAATGTCAGGAAATTCTTGCTTCGCACGAGCGTGTGCTCGATATAGTTAAAACCGACGCGCTCAACCTGCGCGACCGCTTTGCGGACGACCGCCGCACCGAGATATGCACCGTGTCGGGCGAAGTGGATATCGAGGACCTTATCCCGAAAGAGGAATGCGTGCTCACCAAAACCGTGGGCGGCTATATCAAGCGTATCGCAGCCGACGAGTACGACTCGCAGCACCGCGGCGGCAGGGGACTCAGAGGACTTACCATGCGTGACGACGATTATGTTGAAAATATCTTCACCTGCTCGTCGCACGATTACGTGCTGCTGTTCTCCAATCTCGGCAGACTTTACCGCATAAAAGCGTATGAAATACCCGAGGGCAGCCGAACCGCGCGCGGCGTCAACCTTGTCAATGTCGTGCCTCTTATGCCGGACGAGAAGATTATAAACGTCCTGCCGGTCGGCGAAGACCTGACGGATGAGAGTTTCGTTTGTATGATAACCCGCCTCGGAACCGTCAAAAGAACGGCACTTTCCGCCTTTAAACATGTCCGCAAAACGGGCATAATCGCCATAAATATCCACGAAAATGACGAGTTGACCTTCGTCCGCAAAACTTCGGGCAGCGACAGCCTGATTGTCGGTACCAAAAACGGTATGGCTATCCATTTTGCCGAAACCGAAGTCCGCGAAATGGGCAGAACCGCCGCCGGCGTGCGTGCTATCCGCTTGAAAGAGGGCGACGAGGTCATAGGTATGACCACCTGTAAAGAGGAAGGCAAGATTATAACCGTGACCGATTCCGGTATCGGCAGAATAAGCCCCGTCAGCCAGTACAGACTGCAATCGCGCGGCGGTAAGGGTATTATCAACTACCGCACCGAGAAGTACGGCTGCAAGGTTGCCGCATTGCTTGAAATCGAGGACGATGACGACCTTATTATGATTTCGTCCGACGGTATTATTATAAGAATTTACACCGCCGAAATTAACCTCACTTCACGCCCCGGCAGAGGAGTTAAGATTATGCGTATTGACGACGGCGTTAAACTGCTCTCGGTAGCCCGCGCCACCCACGATAATTCGGAAATCACCGAACATATCGAGGACGGCGGCTCGGACGACCCGTCCGACGCCGAAACCGCCGAGGAACAAACCGAGGAAACCGATATCGGTCAGGAGGACGGCGAATAACCCACCCCGTCAATAAGCAACCCGCAATAAAGCAAAAAATAACCCACCCGGTAATTATCAGTTTAATTACCGGGTGGGTTTTGTAATAGACTTTAGACATTAGATGTTAGATATTAGACTGTAGACGTTAGATGAGGGTGACGTTAGTCTGAGCGCTGACGG
>CAVKHV010000093.1:0-4774 GCA_963656085.1 Agathobacter sp. | reverse complement strand
TGATATCTTTATTCTATACCTTTTCGGAGGTTTACACAAGATATTAAGAAGTCTCGCAAGGCGAGGGCTTTTTGTCCCTCGCCTTGCTCATTTAATAGTCAATATGCTCTCTGACAAAGTGTTCAAACATCCAATCAGCACCGTCATATAAAACCTCATATAAGGTTTGCCGCAGTTCCTCTTTCGAAAGACTTTTTATATAAGCAACAACCTTTTTGTCAAGTTCTTCTTGACGGCGTTCTTCTTCCTCTTCATATTCAAGAACTTCTTTGTAATACTTTTCAGCCTCTCTTGAAAACACTGAGAAGTAGAGCGCAACTTGATGTTTGCAAATAATGCGCTTTCCTTTGGCATGAGGACAATTGCAGTGAGATTTTCTCGGGTGTTCAATATCAATAAACACTTCATAGCGTTTGTTGTTACTGCCTTGCAAAACACCTTTATATTCGGTTTCGGATAATTTGATTTTTGTCAAAACATTACCGGCTTTATAATATTCATACCCTCTCCAGGCAGAAGTTGCACTTGCCAAGTTTAATAATCCCATAATATTTAACCGACCTTACTCTTCTTATTCTTTTCATATTCCGCTTTCCAAGCGGCAAATTACTCCTGCCCCTCTTTGGAAAGAAAACACTCGCGAATATCCGGCAGCATTGTGCGAGCAATGGCTTCAAGAATATTATCCGGAATTGCTGTTGATCCGAATTTGTTACCGAAAATCCTGTATTTTATTCGGACATAAATGCGCCGAAATAGATTCCCATATTGAAGATTATAAATATCCTGCCAACAAGGAAGTTGCGTTTTCTTAAATCCTTTTTATCCACGAGTTTCTCCGTTCAAAGGGTTTTAGGGGTGCGGGTGTCCGGTGGAAACCTCTGCCGAAGGCAGAAGCACTGACCGAGCCGGCAGGCGAGACTGCCCTAACAAGGTCGTGTGGACACAGGCGGCGGCTTGCTAAGCCAAGTGTGGACGCAGGCGGCGATGCTTGCCAAGGTAATGCCGCCGCAGCATCCGTATTTGGATAGCCAAATTCAGTGCTTACCAAAACAAGTTGAATTATCTTTCAATAATACTTTTTGGATTTGCTCAGCAATCCGTCTAATTACGGGCACACAAACCGAGTTGCCAATTTGCTTATACGCATCTTCTATGGTAATCGTTTTTGGGAAATAAAAATGTGCTGGGAAGCCTTGAAAATCAAGGCATTCACGCAATGTTAATTTTCTATAACCATAGTCGTCAATTATTAATGGAACCATATTCTTTCTTGATCCCATTGAAGCGGTAAGAGTAGGACAGGTTCTGCTTTTTGCTAAATGAATACCGGAATCATGGACTCTATAAATGGCGTCCTTTCTTTTAACCTTACTTATTAAATACGGATAAAAAGGGTCAAGAACATCATAATAGTAGATAGAATTTTGCTTTGTGCGAATATCAATAATATCAAAAATATCTTTTTTTAACTCAATCGGTTGCGGAAATGAAAATCTTTGGCATAGTAGTTCATCCTTAAATGCAACCACATAGGTTCTGTTGCGAGTCTGTGGAGTATTACCGTATTCATTTGCCGGTAGGTTCCTGTATCTAAGGCAATAATTCAATTCAGACAACGCATTAAACATGGTGATAAATGTCCTCCCATTATCGTGGTCAATTAAGTTTGCAACATTTTCAAGAAATATTATATCAGGATTTGCGACTTTAGCCACTTCAATTATTTGAAAGAACAAATTGCCTCGTTTATCATTAAATCCTTTGTGTGGACCTGCAAGAGAGAATGGTTGACAAGGGAACCCGGCAGTGAGAATGTCAAAATGAGGAATCTCATTTTTGTTGATGGTACGAATATCGCTCTCTACTAAATAATCAGATCCCAAATTATGCCTATATGTTTTGCAGGCGGCTGAATCTAGTTCATTTGCCCAAACAATCTTACAACCTGCTGTTTTAAAGCCCAAACATATTCCGCCAATTCCGGCGAACATACTGCCTACTGTTACTTGATGATTCATTTCCATCATACATCATATGAAAACACGATACAGTTATCAATGTTTTGTTTATTGATCAAGAACTTGGGACGTCTTGCTGAGCCATCAGGCTGATGTCCTTGATTGAAAACAGTCAGAGCATCATTCATGTTAACTCTGTTCAGTTCGTAGATTCGCATCCTCCTAAAATTAACAGAGTGTTTCATTCTGCTTGCATAAGAAATCTTATCGCCAATTCTATACTGATTTCCAATTAAATTCATTCGTTCTATTGCCATCTCGTTCTGCCTATCAGTATCTTTTATTGTATCATGTTCATAAATAATATACCATAATCTACCACATTGATTTATGGCGTTTAGTACTGCTTCTTGATCATTTCCCGGTGCTTCTGAATGATTGATATCACTTGCCTTTAAATCGCCGTAATAATGATCTTTCGGGAAAAGCAGATCAAAGTCAAGCATAGAGTCATCCTTAAGATTGCCGATATAGAGCATTTGTGTTTCGCAATGCTCCCGAGAAACAAATCCGGCAACCTCAAATTCGAGAAACCAACCCGGCCACTCAGTGCCTTTCCATTGATACCAATTGCCTTGTTTCATTTTAGTAATTGCTTGTTTTGCACTGATCCACTTGTCAAAACAAAATGATGTGTTAAATGTCTTGAACAGTTCAAATAACGGGTTTTCTTTGACTTTACCATCTAAGTATTGTTCGAAGTATCTGCTTGAAATAGATGTAATATGATTGCCGTTTCTATCAACTTTGCTAAAGTAACCATTTGTTACTGCTTGAAATATGTCGTTTGAATATACATGCGCAGCGCTCGAGTTTAATTTTCTTTCTATATAGTCTTTTAATTCAAATTCTACAAAAACAATTAAACCCTCATAATGGTATAAACCAATTAAATGAATTATTGTGTTAGGTGCATCACGATAATCTTTATAAAAATCTTTAAACCAAAGTTTTAATTGATATCTCTTTTTGAATATTGGGTGAGGTTTGCTCAAATATGTGATAGCACCGGCAAGAAAATAGTGCGTAATACCATTGTGATTATATTTATATACAGTCTTCGTTTCATGATATTTTTCGATTGAACATGCTCCGCTCAATGCTTGTGCAAAAGCGTTACAAATATCCTTTGAGGATCTAAGGGGTTGATCATAATCTATAATCAGCGAAGTGTTTGGCGCAATTTGTTCACTTTTTAATACTTGCTCCATTATTAATTGCCATCCTTTTCTCCGTATGTAAATAATTGCTTTGCTAAATATTCTACACAATTAACATTAACCGCATTCCCAAATTGCTTATATGCTTGATGGTCATTTGCATTTGGAATAAATGAATCCGGGAAACTCTGTAATCTTGCTGCTTCTCTCGGAGTAAGCCGACGCTTGTATTTTCCGATTATTGGTATTTGAACCATCGCTACAAGTGCGGGAAAAGCGTCGGGGCGTTTAACACGAATGCCCGATGGTCTAAACTGTATAAACGCATCCCATATTGTATCAATGGATTCACCGGCTTGCCATTCAAACTTTCTTTCGGTAGGGGTAAATGTTTTTAAATAATCCCACTTTTTTAACCAACTATCTACAAAACTTTTATTGTTTAAATACAGTTGCCTATTTTTACGGCAAAAATCCGCTTTCCATTTTGGTAATTCGGAAATATCTTCATTCGATCCAAATTCGCTCATCCATATCGGAAACCCGAGAGTCTTTTCTTTTATGCCCCTGTGAAATTCGTCCCAACAGGTTAATACTTGAAGCTCGTGTTCATTTATTCTGTATTTATTGGATGCATTTTCCTCAATAATATTTGCAGTATAGATATCTATATCACTCTTTTTTTTATTTGGGATACTGAATTCCAATTCGCCGGAAAATATGTCTTTTCTAACGCCTAATATGTAAATCCTTTCCCTTAATTGGGGCACACCAAGTTGATGAGGGCTCATTATAACAACTTTAAAATTGTAGTCAAGTTCATTGAGTGCACCCTTGATTACCTTCATGGTGTTTCCGTGATCGTGCGAAGCGAGATTCCTAACATTTTCGAGAATTATGTATTTAGGTTTTGATGACTTGATTATTCTTACGATTTGAAAAAAGAGCGTTCCTTTGGTTTCGTCAGAAAAGCCCAATTGTTTTCCCGCTTTTGAAAAAGTCTGACAAGGAAAGCCGCCACATAATACATCGTATTGCGGAATATCTTTATCATCGATTTTTGTAATATCATGTGCCGAATCAATTTTATAGTTTTCATAGTATGATGAAATTGCATATTCATCAATTTCTGATGCCAAGACACATTTTCCGCCAAGATTGGACATTGCTTGATGAAACCCACCTATACCGGAAAACAAGTCTATAAATCTAAAATTTTTCATTGGAACCCCCGTCATTAGCCAATACTTCAACAATATCTTCAATATTGCATTCAAGCACTCCGCATATCTTCTCAAGAACCTCAATCGAAACCGGCTCATCCTTTGAGATTTTTGCCATAGCGTTTGAGGTTATTCCTGCTTGTTTTCTTAGTTGAGTTTTGTTTATCTTTTTATCAATCATCAATTTTAGCAGACGATTATAAGAGCGAGCCATATTGTGCCCCAATACAATTATTTATTTTGTATAATAACATACTTCCGAGCAAAAATCAAACTAAGTTTGAAAAATTCAACGAAATTTGCTTAGTATAAAATAAAAAGTGAATTCCCAAAGTAAATTCCACAGTGGAATTTACTTTGGGAATTCACG
>CAVKHV010000092.1:0-4890 GCA_963656085.1 Agathobacter sp. | reverse complement strand
AACTAAGGATATTATAACCTATCCCAAAAGATAAGTCAATAAGAAACTGATAAAAAGTTCGTCGTTTTTGTAAGTGAATTCCCAAAGTAAATTCCACAGTGGAATTTACTTTGGGAATTCACGTTGCGGAAATCGGCGACTTCTCACGATTTGAAAATCCCGACAAAATACTTGCGTTTGCAGGCTGTTCACCGTCTACATATCAGTCCGGTCAGCTCTATTCTTCTCACGCAAAAATGGAAAAACGGGGTTCAAGATATTTGAGATGGGCTTTGATAAATGCAGCCTCTTATGGCTTTAGTTCAAGTCCGGGTGGTGAGGCGAAAATAAATTTTCATATAAAAATGAGGTCTGATTTTGAGAAATATACGCTTCCCCGGTTCAAGTCTTTTTAGTCGAACATTCTATAGGGTTTTGTGCCCTAAAATTATCTTTTGAAAATTGCCCTTGAAACAGCGAAAAACCCTTGATTGCTCAAGGGCTTTAGGCTTTTTTGTGCTTTATAGTCGCACAGAATTGGCGCGCTGAAAGGGACTCGAACCCCCGACCCTCTGCTTAGAAGGCAGATGCTCTATCCAGCTGAGCTATCAGCGCAAAAATAAACTGCCTAAATTCAAGGCAGTCTAATGGAGCAGGTGATGGGAATCGAACCCACGTAACCAGCTTGGAAGGCTGGAATTCTACCATTGAACTACACCTGCATCGCTACGACGGTAACTATAATACCACAACCACCGCCGTTAGTCAAGTATTTTTGAAAATTTTATTTTAAAGCAAATATGAAATCCACAATGTAAATTATTGATAGAAATCCGGATGCATCATATCATTTTCAAAAAATCAGATTCGCTTATTACGGATATTCCGAGTTGCGCCGCTTTATCAAGTTTGCTGCCGGCGTCCTCCCCTGCCAGGACATAATCCGTATTTTTTGAAACGCTTGAAGATACTTTACCGCCGTTATCCTCAATCAACTTGGCCGCTTCATTTCGTTTAAGTGTCGGAAGCGTCCCGGTAAGGACAAATTTAAGACCTTTAAGCGAGTCACCCACGGGCTTTGAAAGGCTTTTCATATTAACGCCCACGCTTGATAATTCGTCAATCAGGCAACGTGTTTGCGGCAACGAGAAAAAGTTAACAACCGATGCGGCAACAGTTTTTCCGAACCCGTCAATGCTTTCGATATCTTCGGCAGATGCGTAAAAAATCGACTCAATATCGCCGAATTTTTCGGATAAAAGTTTTGCGGCTTTTTGACCCACATTGCGTATTCCCAAACCGTAAACCAGTCTGCTTAAATCATTTGATTTGGATTTTTCAATCGCCTTTAAAATATTGTCGGCAGATTTTTCACCCGACCGTTCAAGCAGGCTTATATCTTCTGCTTTTAACTTATATATATCCGCAGGGTTACGGATTAAATTTGCGTTTACCAACTGTTCGATAATCGCAGGACCCAATCCCTCTATATCCATTGCATCTCTTGAAACAAAATGAAACAAATTTCTAAGCAGTTGTGCGGGGCATTCGGGCGAATTGCAGCGGATTACCGCCTCATTCTCGTATCTTGTAACGGGCGAACCGCAGGAAGGGCAGAATTCGGGCATTTTAAACGGCACGCCGCTTGGTGATTTTTCTTTCACGCCTACGACCTCGGGGATTATCTCCCCTGCTTTTCTTACAATTACGGTATCCCCTATTGCGATGTCTTTTTGTTTTATAAAATCTTCATTATGCAGCACAGCGCGGCTTACCGATGTGCCCGAAAGTTCTATGGTATCAAACACTGCGGTAGGAGTGAGCGCACCCGTCCTGCCGACATTGATTTCGATATTACGCAACACAGTTGCTTTTTCTTCGGGCGGATATTTATAGGCAACCGCCCATTTAGGAAATTTGGAGGTACTGCCGAGTATTTCCCTTGAGTTCAGGTTGTTTACCTTTATAACGGCACCGTCGATATCAAAGCCGAGTTCTCCGCGTTCTTCCCCTATCATTTTAATCTCATCGATTGCAGATTCAATATCGGCGCATTTTTTATAAAACGGCAATACGGTAAAGCCCACCGACTTTAAAAAATCCAGCGACTCGGTATGGCTCACATAATTATGTGAGCCTATTTTTTGCACATTAAATACAAATATATCGAGTTTTCTTTTCTCGGTAATCGACGGGTTCTTTTGCCTGAGCGACCCTGCGGCAGCGTTACGGGGATTTTTTGAGATTTTCTCTTCGTTGATTTCCTGCCATTTTATAAGTTCGTTAAAACTTTTGTGCGACATATAAACTTCGCCGCGTACCTCAATATCGTCCGTGTAACCGTTCAATTTTTTAGGTATAGATTTAACTGTCATAAGATTATCAGTCACATTTTCGCCCACATCACCGTCGCCGCGTGTTGAGCCGCGGATAAAATTGCCGCCCGAATACTCAAGCGAAACCGATAATCCGTCTATTTTAGGTTCAACCGAGTATTCGACAGTGTTGCCGATTGTTTCGCGAACGCGGGCATCAAATGCTCGCACCTCGTCAAAACTGAATACATCCTGCAAACTTTCCATACGTATTTCGTGAATAACCGGTGAAAATTGCACGTTCCTCGTTCCGCCGATACGTTTAGATGGTGAGGACGCGTCAGAAAATTGCGGAAAATCCTTTTCAAGCGCTTTTAATTCCCTTTGCAACATATCATATTCATAGTCTGATATTTCCGGATCGTCCTGATTATAATATTTATTATTATGATATTCAATCGTCTGCCGCAATTCTTCAATTCTTTGCTTTGCGTTGTTTTCGTCCATTATTTTAACATTTCCTTCCCAACCTGCAGATTATCGGTATTAGCGGTTTTAATCAATTTTTCTCGGCCTTGTAGTTATTAATATCATCGGGCACATCGCTTTCCTCCGAAACATCAATAACATTTGTGTATGCTTCGGGTATATCGCCTACAATAACCGTTTCGGCGATAATATATGTTCCGCTGATCACTTCTTCCGCCCTGTAAAGCGGCATAAGTATATAGATATTTGATTTGATTGTAAGTGTAATTTGGTGCAGTGATTGATTTATGCCCGCTTCCAGAAAACGGCTTTCGGTATCCGTAAACATCGGAGCACTGATTTTCGTTTTAATTTTAATGTCAGGCCCTCGACCGATAAGGTAATGATTTCCCGTAAGCGTTCCGAACGGGACGGAAATTATAAAGTCTTCATCACCCGAAATGTTTTTTTGAACATCGTCAATAATTTCCGAAACAATGCGATTCATATTCAATGTATCAATTTCAATCGACTGTACGTTACCGTCCCCGCTTCTGTTGATTACCGAAAGATCGCTGTACGTGAATTTTTCCTTTTTAAGCACGTTCGACATTGATTTGCTGACAGCACTGTTTAAAAGTATAACGGACTGAGAACGCGCATATTCCCGAATTAACGGTCTTAGAGATATATCCGTATATATAAATGCGGCAGCCGAAATAATCACGGCAGTAATCAAAAGCGATATCCATCTTTTAAATATTGTTTTTTTCATAGCCACACCTCTTTTAACCTATTTTACGAAAAACAGGTATAAGAGGTGAAAACAGAACATATATATCATATCACATTTTTTTTAATTATCAAAGGTTTTTCTTAAAAACGGCTGGCAGCGAAAAAATAAATTGACAAACGCCGATAAGAATACTATCATTATTTCAGTAAAAAATTTTATAAAGGTGATAGTATGAAAATAGGTATATACGGTTACGGTAACCTGGGCAGAGGTGTGGAAATTGCCGCAGCCTGTTCGGAGGATTTTGAAATATTCGGCGTCTTTACACGGCGCGACCCCGAAACGGTAAAAACGGTTTACGACACTACGGCGGTATATTCCGCAAAAGACGTGCTTAAATATAAAGAGCAGATAGATGTTATGATAATATGCGGCGGCAGTGCAACAGACCTGCCCAAAATGACGCCGCAGCTTGCTGAAAATTTTAATGTGGTTGACAGTTTTGATACGCACGCCGATATACCGAAACACTTTGCCAATGTTGATAAAGCGGCAAAGCAAGGCAAAAAAGTCGCTGTTATTTCGGCGGGTTGGGATCCCGGAATGTTCTCGCTTGCGCGGTTATACAGTAATGTAATTCTGCCGCAGGGCAAGGATTATACATTTTGGGGCAAAGGAATAAGTCAAGGGCACTCCGACGCAATCAGGCGCATTGGCGGAGTAATTGACGCGCGGCAATACACCTGCCCGAACAATGACGCAATCACTTCGGTACGCAGCGGCGAAACACCCGAACTGACAACACGCCAAAAGCACACAAGGCTTTGCTACGTTGTTGCGAAAGACGGCGCAGATAAGAAACGTATCGAACAGGAAATTAAAAATATGCCGAAGTATTTTGCGGATTACGATACCACTGTGAATTTTATAACCCAAGAGGAACTGGAACGCGACCATAAAGGTATGCCGCACGGAGGATTTGTTATCAGAACGGGTGTAACCGGTGCGTCAAGCGAAAACCGGCACATAATTGAGTACAGCCTGAAACTTGATTCCAATCCCGAATTTACGGCAAGTGTGCTTGTTGCGTTTGCGCGAGCGGCAGTTAAAATGCAGTTTCGCGGCTGCACAGGCTGCAAAACCGTATTTGACATATCGCCTGCCGACCTTTCTTCCCTGCCCCACGACGAAATAATCGGAACTATGCTCTGATATTAGATGCTAAACAGTGGATTTTGGTGAATAGACGTTAGTCTGCGATCTCCCGTTCTAGACATTAGACTTTAGACAGTAGATGTTAGATGTGATGGGCAGGGGTTTTGACAACAGACGGCGAATTGTTCTTAACGATAGTTCATTCTCCCCCTCCGAGTTTTGCCCGCAGGGCAAAAC
>CAVKHV010000091.1:0-4895 GCA_963656085.1 Agathobacter sp. | reverse complement strand
TCAGTACAGCGGCGTATTTGCGGCAGGAAATTTTATTGCCCCTATATAATTCCGGCGCAATACCGTAGGAGCAGTATTTCTGCCGCCGTGCACTCTGCATTAGGAAATACTTGCCGCAGATTTCACACCTACGTGGATAATGCCCATAGTGCAAGCCCTCAAAAAAGTCGGTCAGGATAAGACTGTAATAACTATCAAAGCTGAGCCGCTTAGCAAGTGTCGCGTTTGCGCTTTTGGCATTCTTCTTAACGGCAATATATTTACCGCTTTGCGTAAAATGGTGTTCACCGAAAACCTTTAACGCCGGCGGCAGTAAATGTGCTTCGTCCAAGCGTTCGACCTCATCAATACGGTCACAGAATTTTATCAGCTTACCGTGTGCGTCAATTAAATCCTCAGAGAGCGTATCAAAGAAACGGAGAATGGATTGGATTTCTGCGATGTTTTGCTCAACGGTTGAAAAATCTATTGTATTACTCATTCTGTCCGCCGTGCCTGCGGCAATTTCGTCTTGCGGTAACAGACTGAGCCTTGCTTTTGCGGCGAAGTATTCGCAGATTGCTCGTCCGATCTGTTCTGTAAAAAGCGTTTCAACCGTGTTCCGTATTTCTTCCGCTTTCAACCCGTCAAAAGGCTTTAGTTTCGGCAGAGCCTTTAATGATTGCAGGGTATTAGCTCCTGTTTTCACGAAGTCGGAAATATTGAGATACCCGTCCTGCAACTGCCGCAATATATTAAAGTTCAAACCGTCCCGAAACACGGCGATCCGTGCGGCGGTATCGTTTATATAAAACTGATTGAGCAGATGTACGGCGAACATTCCGGCAGGATATTGCTTGCCGCCGAATATTACTCTGCCATCACGGTAGTCGGCGGTAAAAAACGAAGAAATCATTGCCCTTTACTCCTTTGGATGCTTAAATGACAAAGTGAAGTGAGGGTAAATAAATAACATTAATTTCACAAAGCCAAATAAGAGTAAATTTGCGGCTTTTCAGGGTGCTTATCATTTTGAAAAGCCGTATTTTAATATATTTCACTGCCGGTTTTGCATAACAAAGCAGACAGATTGAAATCCCGTTTTGTCAAAGTGAACGCAACCTGCCTTGGTGAAGATATATGTTGCGGTCACTATCTGCAATTAGTTTAAATTATCTTTTCAGCAGAGTAGGTGTTAAGTTAATCTCATCTGCCGGTATACGATGCAGCCCCATCAATTCCATTAACCGAAATATGCTTTTATCGGTCGTAGCCTCATAGGGCGACTTGTTGCCGAGCGAATCCCGGCGAATACTGTTTATGTTGTTCATCAGCACTGTAATATCCTCTTGCGTATATGGATTCAGCGTTTTGCCCTTCGGCAGAACATAGCGGATAAATTCGTGGTTTTTCTCAATCTGCGGCTTTTGCCAAGACGCCTGAGGGTCACAATAAAACACTTTTGTCCTTTTCTTGCCGGCTTCGGTGGTTTCTAATTCTCTCGTATGCTTAAATTCACTGCCGTTGTCGGTAAGAATAACCGGAAATATTCTGCGAAATTCTTCAAGCCCCAACAGCCCCGTCAGCATATCAAACTGCTCCACTACCGTATCAGCCTTGCCGTCACGCATCAAGAGCATCAGCATCATATTGGTATTGCAGAAATGAATGGTTAAAAGACGCTTTCCTTGTTCCCGACAACCCTTGACCGTATCCATTTGGATAACAGGCGTATCGGGGTGCTTTTCCATATATTTCAGGTAATCGTCATAGCCTCGGTTTTTACGAAACTCTTGATTCCAAAAGCCTTCGGAAGCTTCCTTTTTCTTTCTCCTCGGCTTGTAGGCAACCTTTCGTCTGAGGTCAATGTTTCCCACACTTAAAACGCCTTGGTCAATGTAGCGATAAAGAGTTCTTTGTGAAATGCCGAGTTCCTCGCCGTGCTCCGACCATATATGGGTAAGTGGTTGTCCTTTTAGAATCAGCGGTGAAACCAATTCATCAAGCTTTTCGAGTTCTTCTCCACGAGTTTGTATTTTGCTTCGGGAATTAGAACATCTGCGCTTTGCCATTGCGTCCGCTTGCTGTGCAATATAGTATGCGCGGTCTGCCTTGCACTTTCTGCGCCGAACGCAGGTGTTGCAAACATACGGCGGTTTTGAAAGAATTGAGCAAGGGGTATTATTATATCTTGAGCAAAGTTCTCTGCAATCGTATTCTCGGCAAGTTACACACCGGTTGGAACATTCCTTTTTCCCGCATAGGCTTTTTGTTTTGCATTCTCCGGCAAAGCAGCAGTCTTTTCCGCACGGATGCTCTCCCGGAGCAACCGTCCTGTTAGCTCGAATCTCTCTTGAAACGCTTCCCGGGGTTTTTCCGATTTTCTTTGCAATTTCGCTCAGTTTTAGTTTTTGGTAAATTCCGCATTCAATAACTATCCTTTCGGCTAATGTAAAACGATTCATATTTTCCTGCTTTCCGCAGACAGTAACCGTTTATATTGTACCATATCCGCCGCCAACCTTGACTGAACGCTGATAAAAATGCTGTTCAATTTTCATCGAAGGCGACGGAAACTCAGAAATATCTGTTTGTTTTTCGCCTTCGAAGCCGGCATTATAACATTTTTATCAACAACCCGTCAAGGTCAAGCCGACTTTGTCGGTGGCTACTTCCTCAGGCTCTGAAAATCTTGAAATATCTATATATACCATACACTTTTGTCAAAGTGAGCTTAGGGTTTTTCTCATTTTTTACCTCAAAAATCGTGACTTCACTTTGACAATTTAGGTTTTTATACAAGCCATTATACCACGACAACAGTCCAATAAAACGGACTCTGGCAATGATATAATTACTATATATTTGAATTGTCCGGTTTTATCTCCACAATATCGTCGAGGGTGCAGCCAAGCACCACACATATTTTCTCAAGAGTTTCCTGCGTTACGGTTTCATCCCGACCGAGCTTTGCCATAGCATTTGTAGTTATACCCGCCGCTTTGCAGAGTTGAGTCTTATTTATTTTTTTATCAATCATCAGTTTCCAAAGTTTGTTGTATGAACGCGCCAATTCGATTACCTCCTGAGCTTACAATAACCTATGTTATAGTATAGCACAGATTTTATAAAACAGCAATAGATACTATTGAAATATTCAAGAACAATTTGAACATTTCACGATTGCATATAGACATTATAAATCAAATATGCTATAATCAAACTGTCAAAAGCGGTATTGTCGCAGCAAGCACTGAATTTGGCTATCCAAATTCGCTTGTTAGGGAGCGCCCTAATGCCCCAAAATCCAAATAACATCAAGGAAAACTTGTGTTATACACTCCAAAAGAAAGGCAGGTGAAGAAAATGAAAGGCGTAATCTATGCAAGATATTCTTCGGATAATCAGCGTGAAGAATCTATTGAAGGGCAGCTTCGCGAATGTAAGGCTTTTGCCGAGAAGAATGATATTCAAATTGTAGAAACCTACATCGACCGCGCATTATCGGCAAGAACCGACCGCCGCCCTGACTTTCAGCGTATGATAAAAGACAGTGCAGGCAGAAAATTTGAGGTCGTTATTGTTTGGAAACTTGACCGCTTTGCACGGGATAAATACGATTCAGCACACTACAAACGCATTTTGAAAAATAACGGCGTAAAGGTCGTTTCCGCAACCGAGGCTATCTCAGCCGGTGCAGAGGGCATTCTGCTTGAATCTATGCTTGAAGGTATGGCGGAATATTATTCGGCTGAACTTTCCGAAAAGGTCACGCGCGGGCTGACCGAGAACGCACTGAAATGCAAATATAACGGCGGAACATTGCCGATCGGTTATATGATCGACAGAGAACAGTATTTTCAAATTGATCCGCTTACGGCTCCGGCGGTACTTGATGCTTTCAAACATTATGCAGACGGTGCATCTATGCGTGAAATCACCGACGAAATGAATCTAAAAGGTGTTCGCACCAAACGCGGAGGCAAAATCAGCATAAACAGCGTAACCCGAATGTTGCACAACCGTAAATACATCGGCGAATACAGGTATAACGATATTGTTCATCCAAACGGTATACCGGCAATTGTCCCCGAGGATTTATTCAACCGTGTGCAGGAACGCATGGCGGCAAACAAAAAAGCCCCGGCTAAACATAAAGCCGAAGACGAATACTTGCTGACAACAAAGCTGTTTTGCGGAAAGTGCCAATGCTATATGGTCGGTGAAAGCGGAACAGGCAGGAACAAGGTTCACCGTTATTACAAATGTGCAAGCGTAAAAAATCACAAGGGCTGTGACAAGAAAACAGTTAAAAAAGAATGGATTGAAAATCTTGTAATCGAGCAGATCAAAAAGTTGATTTTTGACGATGAACTGATTGAGAAACTTGCCGATACGGTAATGAAATTGCAAAACAAGGAAAACACCGCACTGCCGCTGCTCAAAAAGCGTTTTGCCGATACGCAAAAATCTATTGATAATATGCTTGACGCTATTCAGCAAGGTGTTTTAACCGCCTCTACAAAAGAACGGCTTGAAAGCCTTGAAAAGCAAAAAAGTGAACTTTCCGTTCAGATTATCAAAGAAGAAATGGCAAAGCCCACGCTTTCCCGTGAACAAATTGTTTTTTGGTTTCATCGGTTCAGAAAGCTTAATACCAAGAAGCTTGACCACCGTCGCAGGCTGATTGACAGCTTTGTCAATGCAATTTTCCTTTATGACGACAGGATTACGTTCACATTCAATTACAAAGACGGCACTAAAACAATCAATCTCACCGAGCTTGAAAAATCGGGCTTGGGTTCGGATATTAATGCACTCGCTGCACCACCGCTCAAAGCCTTTGTTTATGCGGCTTTGAGCGTTTTTCTTTGCTCAAAATCGGCGTGCTGTTTTTATATTTTAATCCGATCTCG
>CAVKHV010000090.1:0-4995 GCA_963656085.1 Agathobacter sp. | reverse complement strand
CTTGCCGCCCTCTGACGAGGGAGGTGGTGCGGCAGCGCCGCACCGGAGGGAGAGAAAAAACAAACAGCAAGAACAATCCGCTGTCTATTATCCAAGCTACCGCCCACCACATCTACAGTCTAACATCTAACGTCTAACATCTAGTACACCACATCTAAAATCTACTGTCTACCGTCTAACGTCTAGAACGGGAGACACCGCAGCTTGACGGTAGTCTGACAGCCTGACGGGAAACCGCCCCGAATATCGCCCCAAACCCCAAAAATCGGGTTTAAAATATGTTTAAGTGACGAAATAAACCTGCCGTAATTATGCAGTGTGAACAATATGCCCGAAAATGTTGCAAATATTGTACAAACAGCGCTCCGAATATTTATATAAAATCAATAAAAGTACAAGATTTGCAATGTTTTCGTGCAAAAAAAAGTGATAATTGCACTGTCTTTTCATACAAATTTGTGATACAATTATCCTGTAAATTGGTGAAGTTCCCTAATTGCCTTTCGGGATCGGGGACTTACCCTTTATAATTATTACTCTGAAGGAGGAAATTAACTATGGCAAAAACAAACGCCAGGCGCATATTAAGCATACTTTTATGCGTCGCAATGGTCGCTTCTTTGTTCACCGTATCGTTCACCGCAGCGGCGGCTGAAAGCGGTGTAACCGATGATGACGACTACACTTACTACAATTGGGATTTTACCAATCTCGATGCAGGTAACGATTACTTTGAAGAAACCAAAGATTATTCTTACCGCATAAGCACGTCGGCAAATCCTGAGGATTCCATCTTCCATTATAATGAAGAATTGGCTGCTTATGAAATATCTTCTAATACAGGATCAGATCAAACGCGCGGCGTTATTCTTAAAACTCCTGCCGGCAAACTTGCCTATTCCATGCTTTTGGAAACAGCCGCAACTGCCGACTTTAATGATTTCCAGCCGCACGGAACCGTCATAATTGCAGAAGATGAAAACGGATATTACGGAATAAAAAGTAAACCGGCAATTTATAACGGCGGTGAGTTGAACTATGAACTCTACTATTTTATGAAAAAGTTTGATGAAAATGGTGAAGTAGTTTCAATCTCAAAGAAAATATCTACTCTTCACGGTTTCACTATTGCAACCGTTAACGGCGATGAAGTAACCGCAACCGATGCGGCGACATTGAAAAATGTCAGTAAGCTTACGGGCGGCGCTGTCAAATTTGATAACAACACCAAAGATTTCAGCGATTATTACTGGACATATGATGTTAAAATTGCTGACGAAACCGATATAAAGGTAACCGTAACTGCAGTATACGGTGATTATACATTCGTTTCAAGCGAAATGACCTTTAATTATGATGAGTTTTTGAACAATGAAAAATTCGGCCCGAAACTTAAAGCATTGGACGCGACCATTACCCACGCTAAGTTCAAACCGGTTCTGGGCTTCGCAAACTCACAGGGACGCGGAGTAGATGAAAACCCCGGTGTAACCAATGAAAACAAGGGCTGCCAGATTTACAAAGTAGAGGCTGTTTTCAAAACTACCGAGAAATGCGCTCACGAGGACACCGAACTGATAAATGTTGAACCGGCAACCTGTGTAGGGGAAGGCTACTCGGGCGATACTTATTGTAACGACTGTGAAACAACAATCGCCTACGGTTCGATTGTTGACCCCCTCGGCCACGATTACAAGGCTGAAAGAGTTGAACCGCAGATAGGTGTTGAAGGCCTTATAACCCGCACCTGCACACGCTGCGGCGATGTACAGACCGAAACGATTCCGGCACTTGAAGCGTATACCGTTACCTTCCTTGATGATGACGGCGAAGTTTTCTATGAGGAAGAGGTTGGCGAAGGATATGCCGCAAACGGCCCCGACACCATACCCGATTCCAACGAAGGCTGGACATTTATCGGCTGGGATACAAGTTACAGCAAGGTTCTTTCCAACCTTACAATTAAACCGGTATTCTATGATACGGAATCTGAAGAAAAATCATATACATTTGATTTTGAAAACCCCGATACCGCAAAATCAGACCTCGTTAAATTCAAATATTTAACAAAGATGACAACCGGCAACTCCACCGATTATATAGATGAAGAACTCGGCGGAATGGTTATACCCTTTAGAACAACATGGGGTAACGGCGCTTCCGTTCTTTGGAACGCTAAGGACAGTTCAATGAAGTCGTTCTATATTAAAGGTTCGGCTCCCGATGCACATTGGAACTCTACCCATACCCCCGGCGTTGTATTTGCTTCCGATGAGGGCGGCGTCTTCGTTTACAAAATAGAAGCGGGCGAAATGAACGGATTTATAAGAAAAGTTTATTATATGCCCTATAATACCCAAAAAACGGGCTTTAACGGTGCCTGGTCGCTTATGGTAGCCGGTACCGGAAGCTCAACCATTATAGACGTTAACGGCACCCAACTTGAAACCCCGGTAACTAATATCCAAAATGCAGCGCTTGCTGTCGGCCTTACAATTGATGTAAAGAAAGATAATCAAAACCAGAGATATTTCACTTATGAATACACCGGCGAAGTTCAGAGCGACGGTCTTCATATAAGCACTGTTGCCGTTTATGATGACGGTAACACTCAGGCTACATTTACAATGCAGGAAGAAGTTTTCAGCCTTCAGGATTTCATTGACAATGCCGAAAATTATTTCAAAGACGGAAACTCTAACAAGAACGCAGATTTAAGTTTCTACAATGCAATGAACCGTGAAGAAAACCCGATCCTGCACGAGGAATTCGATTGGGTATTCGGTCTTTATGACTATGCCGGTAACAACCCTGCAGGTTTTGGATTAACAGGTATCTGCCTTATCAACAACATAAATGTTGAATATGAAAACTATGAAGCGGACGAAGAATCCTGCAAACACGACCCGAGAAGCCGTACAACTTCCGGCGCTATACCCGCAAGCTGCGGTAAAGCCGGTTACACGGGCGAAATCATTTGCGGATATTGCGGAAAAGTCTTTGAAGAAGGCTCCGAAATTCCGGCGCTTGAACATAACTATGTTGTAACTTCGATTACCGACCCGACCGCAGATACAGAGGGCGAGATTTTCTACACCTGTTCCAACTGCGGCGACACCAAGACCGAAAAAATCCCGATCAGAAAACTTTCTTATACTTCGTATAAATGGGATTTCTCGGATGTAGAAAATGCCGATAACAACATTGCCGATATGCGTGCCGTTTCCACTACCTACGCTTGGTGGGCTGTTTGGGACGATGATTGTTATGACGGCATCTATAACGGTACACAGAATACTTTCGGTCACGGTTATGATTCGGAACGCGGTGTTTACTATATGAAACACGCTAACCGTAAAGGTCTTAACATAATGTCATTTGCTAACCCTGACGGTTATGAAGCCAACAAACTCGTAGCAGAAGGCGGCACCTATGATGCCGACACTTCCATAAACAACAACTTTGCCGTAGTTATAGGTAAAGACACAAACGGTATTTACGTATATTATGTATACATTAACAACGAGAAACAGATCTGCCGCGAACTCAGATATGTTGAGTATATGACTTATGACGGTAAAGAGACGGGCGTTTTTTCACCTGTTAACGATACCGCTCAGTGCCCGGTTGTAACCGGACTTTGCTCAAATCTGGCTGCTCAGTCAAGCGAAACGCTTGTTGCCGCTTACCTTGACGGTGCAACAATTGCCGACGCTGTTTCAAATGTAAACGCTCAGTTCCCCGTATTTATTAAAAATAAAGCGGCGTTCAAATATAAATACACCGTAGATGTAAGCTATCTCGGTACTATTTCGGTTAACTGCGAAATCACCTATGATGACGGTACTTCAAGTTACAAGTGGACTACACTTACCGAAACATATGATATCCAGAATTTTGCTAAACTTGCTGAAGGCAATTCCGATTATGCTAACTTTAATAAAGTAGAGCATAAAGAAACCGAAGCTTCATTCGGTATCGCAATGATGTCTCCCGGCGTTGATAACCAGATTTATCACTGCGGCGTAAACGGCGTAACCGCTACCTACGCTAAGGAAACCACCTGTGAACATCTTAACGGCACTAAGTTGGTAGACGATAAGGCTGCAACCTGCACCGAAAACGGCTACACGGGCGACGAAGTTTGCGTTGATTGCGGCGCAATAATCAAAAAAGGCACTGTAATTGTCGCTAAGGGTCACACCAAATCGGGCGCAGCCACAGAAACAGTTGAAGCAACCTGCAGCACTGAAGGCTATTCGGTTTACACCTGCTCGGTTTGCCTTAATTCCTTCCATGACGATATCGTACCCGCCACAGGCAAACACGTTGCTGCCGAAGAACGCAAGGACGCTAAGCCTGCAACCTGCACCGAAAAGGGTTACACAGGCGACGAAGTCTGCAAAGACTGCGGAACCGTAATCACAAAGGGTGAAGAAATTGCCGCTAAGGGTCATACTCCGGACGGCGCAGGTAAAGTAACTGCCGCAACCTGCACTGAGGACGGTTATACAACATACCATTGCTCGGTTTGCAATACTGATTACACCGTAGCCGGCGATAAGGCTCTCGGTCATGATTATCAGTGGGTTACAACCAAAGCAGCAACCGAAACCGAAGACGGTCTTGAAGAGCACAAATGCACACATTGCGGAGATGTTGACGAAACAAAAGTAATCCCCGCAACTTCATCGGATGTTAAATACGGTGACGCAAACGGTGACGGCAAAATCAACATAGACGATGCAATCGCTGTTCTCCGTCACAATTCCGAATTGGATACCATTGAAGGCGTTAACTTCAAGGCAGCGGACGTTGACGGCAACGGAAAGCTCGAAATATACGACGTAATCTATATCCTCAAGTATAACGCAGAAATGATTGATAAATTCCCGGTTGAGGAAAAAAATTAATTGAAGAATTTGACCCATTAAATTCTCTCCAAAAGCCGGCGGGCGCATATGCGCCCGCCGGCTTACTTTTTTAGATGTTAGA
>CAVKHV010000089.1:0-5130 GCA_963656085.1 Agathobacter sp. | reverse complement strand
TCTCATACTAATTTCCACTGCTTTCCTACTGTGGAATTTACTTTGGGAATTCACGATTTTTTATATAACCGACAAAAGCACAGACAAAAACAGGAATGTGAAATTTAATGTCAAACGGAAAAACTATTAACGCGCAAAGCGCAGATTGAATAAGAGGTGTAAATATAATGAGTAAAAAAAGAAGCGAAAATCACATTGACACACTTGAGCCGTCGTCAACCGAGATAGTGGGACAACCCGAAAACGCCTTTGAAATGGTGAATAAATACGGCACCTACAATATTCAGCCGACTTCCGATTCGGGCAACGATTTTCCGCACATAGCGCAAGGTTATCCGCAAAACAAGGGGCGCGGCAAAAAGCGCTGAATTTTATTCCTTGCGTGAAAAAAGAGTGTAAACGCCGAGTGCCAAAAGGCAAGCGCCGAATATTACCGACAGGATCTTGCCCGGCAATGCACCGGCAGCGGCAACACCGGCAAGCGTTCCCGCTATGCCCCCGCCCGCTGTCGGTAATACATATCTGAATTTTATTTTCTTTTTAAAAATATAAACAGCAACCGAGACCGCAGCGATCGGGATAAAAAACAGCAGGTTTATTCCCTGCGCCTGCAATTGTTCAACTCCGGCAAAAACGGTTAGATATATTATAAGCATTCCACCGCCGCCGAGCCCCATAGCACCCACAAACCCGGATATAAGCCCTGCCGCCGTAACCGCTAACCAGCTTCCCATTACTCTCACTCACCTCATAACAAGCCGTATTCCCGCCCATATCATAAAACCGCCGAATATAAGTTTAAGCCGGTTTGACGGTATTTTACCGAGGGCAACAGTACCCAAAAGCGCGCCTAAAAGTCCGGGCGGGACAAAACACAGCGCGTCCGACAGCTGCACACTGCCTTTAAAGAGGTAAACTCCCACGCTTACCAATGTTATCGGTAATATAACGGCTACGGAGTTCATATGCGCCTCCTGCCTTTCAAGTCCGCACGCCTTAGATAAAAGCGGTACCGCAAGCATACCGCCCCCGGCACCGAGAAGTCCGTTTATCGCACCTATTAAAAATCCGCCTGCGGCAAGCAGCAATCCCTTCTTTTTTAACATAAAAACACCCGTCGGTATTTTCCCCCGACAGGTGCTTAAATATTCTTTTTATATTTTACCTCAATCTTGACCACAGCAGGATTATTATCTGCGCCGGTATGCCTATAATAAAAACAAGCCATATGTTATACGATATAGACGACAGGACGGTGAAATAAACTACCGCAAGAACTCCCCATACCAAAAGCGATATTATAAGAAAATTTTTGCGCCTGTTGCCCCAAATAGAGTTGAAAACCAAAATAACAACTATCGAGATTATAAGCGTATAAAGGAAAGCGAGCCAACCCATTTTAAGCCCTGCAAGGTTTATGCTGATAAACACAATCGTACCTATAAGCCAGACAAGCATAGTTGAAAGTGCGGTTATTATAAGGCGGTTTACCTTTTGCCTGTGCGTATATTCGCGGCGCTTATTTAAAACAGATGTGTGATCCTCGGTCAGCAAATAGTCCACCGTTACGCCGAAAAGGTCAGCTATGCTTTTAAGTACGGTAACATCGGGCAGCGAATCTCCGCGTTCCCATTTTGATACCGCCTTATCGGAATAATTCAGCGTTTCCGCTAATGTTAATTGGGTCATATCAGCCGAACGGCGAAGGTCTTGAATATTTTTAGCAACGACTTTTTTTAAATCTTCCATAGCTTTCTCCGTTAGTTTTTATCTGACGGTATTGTAACACAAAAAAGGCGCTTTGTAAAGCAATATTTTTATAATTCTACCTTCGGTAGAGTGGGTTCAAAGCTTCTCTACCGCCTTAACACCGCCTTTATGGGTTGCCTTAAAGCGGTGTAGCGTGACTTTCGGGGTCGATTAATGTACAATCATACCGTAATCTTTTTTTACAGGAGATGTTTTAAATGAAAAACTTAAAGATATTCGGTGATTCCATTCTTCGCGGCGTTATGTATTCGGAAGATGAAAAAAGATATCGCCTGTGTGACGATAATAAATTCAAATCATTCGCAGAACACGGAATCAGCGTTGATAACAATTCAAAAATGGGATGCACCATTGACACCGGCGCAAAACTGATTGAAAAACGCCTTACCGATTGCGACAGCGACACAACCGTACTTATAGAACTCGGCGGAAATGACTGCGACTATGACTGGGCGGCAATATCCGAGGATCCGGACGGCTCTTTCCTTTGCAAGACCCCCGAAAACGAATTTGTAAACAAATACGGCGAAGCCATAACGGCTGCAAGAGAAAAAGGTGCGGAGGTAGTTGTTTCTTCGCTTGTGCCGATCGATCCGGACAAATATTTTAATTGGATAAGCAAAGAACTTTGCCCGGATAATATAATGAAATGGCTCGGGGATAAAAGCGTACTGTACCGTTGGCAGGAACATTATGACCGTCTTGTAAGGCAAATCGCGGATAAGTTCGGTTGCCGCATCGTAGATCTGCGAACACCCTTTCTGTTAAGCCACGATTATAAAAACCTGCTGTGTGCCGACGGTATTCATCCCACCGAAAAAGGTCACAAACTTATCAGAAAAACGCTGCTCGAAAGCGCTTGCGCATAGGAAAATTACAAACTGAATAAAAAATGCGGCAGCCGACGGCTGCCGCATCAGACTGTAGGCAAAGTTCCGAAAGGGGCTTTGTCTACAGTCTGACCGCCGTTTGCAGCAAAACTGCAAACGGCGGGGAAATATTTTTCTTTTCGTTCGGGTTAAGGCTGTATAGGTTGTATAATTTGTTCTTCTGTGCTGTTAACCAACTATGTTGTCCCAGTCCGTTTGGCCGGTTTCTCTGTCGAACGACGAGGTTAAAATATCATCACACTGAGCCAAGGATATTATTGTGATTTGTGCTTCTTCAAAGTTTTTCATTTCAATAACCCTCCTTAATCAAGCGTTAGTCAGAGCATTATACACTTCGGCATACGCTGTTGAATACTCGGTGATTGCATTAAGCAGCAGCTTTAAGCCATCGCTTGACTTGCTTGCCATTCTGTTTATATACGTGCCGACGCTGTAAGTAACTTCTCCGGACACTTCCTCCTCGGCTGAGGTTTCGGTGTCGTTTGATTTAACAACGAGGGTGATAGTTTTACTATCAGCATACTCTTTCGGTTTAAATTCGCCGAACTGACCGGTGTATACACCGTTTTTCTCTGTGAGCGGGTAATCCGTTCCGTCCATTTTGACGTAGAGGTTCTGATTGTCCCCAAGATTAATTCCGCTTACGCGAATTATCATTTTAATATTTTCCTGAAGTCCGATTGCAAGGCTTGCCTTGAGACCTGTAGTGAAGACGTCGCTGTCCTCTTTAACGAAAGTACCTTTGAGTACGCTTTCCATTGTGTTATATGCCTCTGCATCCGGTGTTTTATCTGCATCATCCAGGAAATAGTTTGCCAGTTGTGTATACTCGATGTTATTTGCCAAAGCGTCGTATTGCTGTGCTGCTGCGCCGTAGTTTGCAAGTTTGGCGATGAGTTTTTTGGTTGCGGCGTCCTTTTCGGCATTCAGTTGATTATAGGTGTTTGCAAGATTATCGGCAATTGAATATCCGCTCTCATCGTCACCTATGGTCTTGGTGATTGTATTGCCGTTAACATCATCCGCGGTAATTACAATTTTCATTTTATCCGTCATTTGGTGGGCATATTTGGTAATAACCGCCGAGCCGTTTGTCAGTTCTTTTTCTTCACCGTCTACCGTGAGTTTAAGTGTATCTGCTTGAATGCCCTCATTACCTTCTGCCGTTATTTTGAGTTTAATACCTTCGTCCAAAACAACGTTTGCACTGGCTGTTATTTCGGGTTCGACTGTACTGCTCTCCGGCGCATATGTTGCTCTAACGTTGTATATTTTGGGTGAAATGGCAGTAGTCAAACTACCAGAATTAGGAGCAGTAGAAGTCAATCCGCACATCCACGTTAAATCTGATATTTCTCTGTTGCCATTAATCAGTGCGGTAAGTAATTCATTGTATGAAACCGTGTATGTAACTGTTTGAGCAGTCAGTTCCTCGCTTTCATCTGTTGAATATTTAGCGATTACAAAGACCTCTACGCTGTCTTCTTTATAGGTAATGTGGTATGTATACTTGAAATTCCCCATTTTATCTGTAGGTATATTTGTTGAATTTCCTTTTTCGCCCCATACAGCATCATTTGCATAGGTGCCTTTGCCGTTTGTAGTACTAGAGCTATTGACAGCGACCGGATTACCATTTTCATCTTTAAAAATAGCGCGTTTAAAACCATCGACCGCCGTACTGCCATATTTTAAGCACCCATATAGCTTAGGATTATCATCATCCCAATATTCTTCGAACTTCCTTAAACCCACTTTCAATATCGGGTTTTCACTACCGTACAAGCCTGTATACGCACAAAATGAAACTGCCCATTCTTCATTTTTGTATTTATACTTCGCTATCAGTGCCCCGGCGGCACAGTCTTTATCATTACCGTCAACATACGCCTGCGAACTTGTCACTGTAAAAGTTTGCGGAGTTGTATTTTCCGGTGTATTGAAATAAACTGCGGTAGCCTTGCCGTTACCACCGGTGCGGTTAATTTTAAGATAACCGTCAGTTACCCCTATACTTCCGCCATCTTTGTCAGATATAACAACAGAGTTACTTTGTGTTTTAGTAAGGGCTTCGTCATCGTTTTCGTAGTCCCAGTTATATACGGTTTCATTTGCCGCCGAGGCGGTAAACGAAACGGCAAAGACCGAGACCAACATTGCGGCGCATATTATTATACTTAACACGCGCCTAAAGGTTTTGTTTGCCATGGTTAATTTCCTCCTATTTATTTATTTTTTCGCAAAGTGTAATTAATATGTAAACACGGCAAAACCGTGCAAACAACGGTTAATAATTCGGTAACGGCGGTTTATGCGCCGACGGTATTCCTTAAACCCTTGCCATTCTAGATGTTAGACGTTAGACATTAGATATTAGATTTGGGTTACTGTAGTTTGAGTGCTGACGGTAAGTACAAACCCTTGCCATTCTAGATGTTAGACGTTAGACATTAGATATTAGATTTGGGTT
>CAVKHV010000088.1:0-5190 GCA_963656085.1 Agathobacter sp. | reverse complement strand
CCCTCCGAGTTTTGCCCTACGGGCAAAACCCACCTCCCCCGTCAGGTGGAGGCAAGGGTAAGTGCGTGCCGTCAACCCTCAAACTACAGTTAACCCACATCTAATATCTAAAGTCTAACATCTAACGTCTAGAATGGGCGGCAAGGGTAAGTGCTTACCGTCAGCCCTCAAACTACAGTTACCCACATCTAACGTCTACAGTCTAACATCTAAAATCTAACTATCAGATAACATAATCGTTGCTGTAGTTTTCACGGCTGCGGTCGATTATATCCTGCAAAGTGATACTGTCAACATAATTATTTATCGCGTCGCCGAGTCCGCGCCATATTTCAAGCATAACGCAATCCCCGGCACGGGGGCATTCGGGCGGATTTTGCTCAACGCACGGAACGGGCGCCAGGCTTCCCTCGGTCAGTCTTAAAATGTCGCCGAGCGTGTATTTTTCGGGGCTTTTGCTTAACTTATAACCGCCCTGATAGCCGCGGTTTGTTTTAAGTATGCCCGAGCGGTTGAGCACCGGGACGATCTGTTCAAGATATTTTTTGGATATTCCCTGCCGCGCGGCTACGTCTTTAAGCGAAACGTATTCACCGCCGCTGTGCTCGGCAAGGTCTAAAAGCATTCGCAGCGCGTATCTGCCTTTTGTTGAAATTTTCACGGGAAGTCCCCCTTTACTGTTGTTTGCCGTGCCGAACGCCCGGCAATATGATATTACTATAATAACATATATTTAGTAGGTTTTCAAGTGCTGCGCGGCAAGTGTTTATAAATTGTAAATAACCCTTGCAATAACGGTGCTTTTGCGGTATAATGACAGAGTATATAATTGCCGAAAGGTTTGAGAGCGAAAAATGGCAGAACAGAAATTAGTTAAAGAAATTACATCAATGGAAGATGATTTTGCCCGGTGGTACACCGACGTTGTTAAGAAGGCGGAACTTATTGATTATTCAAGCGTTAAGGGCTGTATGATAATCCGCCCGTACGGTTACGCTATCTGGGAAAATATACAGCATATTCTGGACGGAATGTTTAAAGAAACGGGGCACGAAAACGTTAATATGCCGATGTTCATTCCCGAAAGTCTTTTGCAGAAAGAAAAGGATCATGTTGAGGGATTTGCGCCCGAAGTTGCCTGGGTTACCATGGGCGGCAATGAAAAACTGGAGGAACGCCTTTGCGTAAGACCAACCTCCGAGACCCTGTTTTGCGACCACTATGCGCATATAATCCAGTCTTACCGCGATCTGCCCAAAAAATATAACCAGTGGGTGTCGGTCGTGCGCTGGGAAAAGACCACCCGCCCGTTCCTGCGCTCAAGGGAATTTTTGTGGCAGGAGGGTCACACAATACACGCAACCGCCGAAGAAGCAAAGGCTGAAACTATGCAAATGCTCGGCGTATATGCCGAATTTTGCGAAAAGCACCTCTGCATACCCGTAGTTAAGGGAATCAAGACCGAGAAAGAGCGTTTTGCAGGCGCAGAGCAAACCTACACGATTGAGGCGCTTATGCACGACGGTAAGGCTTTGCAAAGCGGCACGTCCCACTATTTCGGGGACGGATTTGCACGCGCGTTTAACATTCAGTTTTCGGACCGCGATAACAAACTGTGCTATCCTTTCCAGACTTCCTGGGGAATGACGACGCGTATGATAGGCGCAATAATTATGACCCACGGCGACAACAGCGGGCTTATCCTGCCGCCGGATGTCGCACCGGTACAGGCGGTGGTTATACCCATTGCTTCGCACAAGCCGGGCGTTATCGAAAAGGCGCAGGAAATAACCGAAAGGCTTAAAAAGGTCTGCCGCGTTAAAATTGACGACCGTGAGCAGTCGCCGGGCTGGAAATTTGCCGAACATGAGATGCGCGGAGTTCCGCTTCGCATAGAAATAGGCCCGCGCGATATTGAGAACGGAAATTGCGTTGTTGTCCGCCGCGACAACCGCGAAAAGACCGTTGTTGCGCTGGATGAACTTGAAACACGCATACCCGAAATGTTAAAAGAGTTTGCAAAGGCTATATATGACCGTGCCGCAGCACGCCGCGAGGCTATGACCTACACGGTTACAGACCTTGAAGAAATGATAAAAACCGCCGAGGAAAAACCCGGATTTATAAAGGCTTACTGGTGCGGCGAACGCGAATGTGAGGACGCGCTTAAAGAGCGTGCAGGCGTTACATCACGCTGCATTCCGCTTGAAGGCGACAATGCAGACGGGGTCTGCGTTTGCTGCGGCAAACCGGCTAAGCATCTGCTGTACTGGGGCAAGGCGTACTGATAATTAAGCATTCC
The DNA here is from genome assembly GCA_963656085.1 of Agathobacter sp. Classification (GTDB taxonomy): domain Bacteria; phylum Bacillota; class Clostridia; order Oscillospirales; family Acutalibacteraceae; genus CAVALG01. The sequence continues at coordinate 2,888 of CAVKHV010000088.1, read as the reverse complement.
GTAAGACAGGCGTCCGACAGGGCGGAAAGTGAGGTTTTGACAATGCATATACAGGAATCGGGAGAAATGTACCTTGAAACCATACTTGTGCTCTCGCGCAAGAGCGGCTCGGTACGGTCAATCGACGTCTGCGAATATATGGGTTACTCTAAACCGAGCGTGAGCCGTGCGGTCGGCTTGCTTAAATCGGGCGGATACCTGACGGTTGCGCCCGACGGCGAACTGGAACTCACCGAAGAAGGCCGCGCCGTTGCCGAAAAAATTTACGAACGGCACACCGTACTTACCGAATTTTTACGCGAACTGGGGGTCGACAGTGAAACGGCGGCGGCTGACGCCTGCCGTATTGAACACGTGATATCCGACGCCTCGTTTGACACCATAAAACGCCGCATTTGCGAAAATAAAAGCGGCAATCAAAAAAACTGTTGACAAGATATAAGAATTAATGCAATAATAAAATGAACGGGCAGAGTCGGTTTTTCGGCTGTTCCCGAAAAGGATACGATATGCGAGTTATTACAGGCATTGCAAAAGGCAGAAAGCTGAACCGGCTTGATGGGCGCGACATCCGCCCGACAGCCGACAGGGTCAAAGAAGGTCTGTTCAGCGCTATTCAGTTTGATATTGAGGGGCGGCGCGTGCTGGACCTTTTTGCAGGTTCCGGTCAATTGGGTATCGAAGCGCTCAGCCGAGGGGCGGCGAGCGCGCTGTTTACCGATTGCGCGCGTTCCTCCGCGGATATCGTCAGAGCCAATCTTAAGTTGACAGGTCTTGAAAAAAATGCGACCGTGTTCTGCGCCGATTATTCCGATTTTTTGGCGACCTGCCGCGAAAAGTTTGACATTGCGTTTCTTGACCCGCCGTATGCCGCCGGCATACTGTGCGACGCACTTGAGAAGACCGCGCGCGTTATGAGCGATTACGGCATGATTATATGCGAACACCCCTGCGAGCAGGAATTGCCCGATACGGCAGGCGATTTCACGCTTTGCAAACAATATAAATACGGTAAAATAAAACTTTCGTTTTACCGCAAAAAGGTGGCTGACGAATGAGCGGAAAAACGGTTGTCTGCCCCGGAAGTTTCGACCCGGTTACGGTAGGACACCTTGACATCATAAAAAGGGCTTCCAATATGTTTGACAATGTTAAGGTCGTGGTAATGACCAACGCTGCAAAAAGCCCCACATTTACGGCGCAAGAGCGTGTTGAAATGCTTAAACGGTCGACCCAAGGGCTGCCCAACGTAACGGTTGACAGTTATGACGGACTTTTGGCGGTATACGCCGAAAAGGTCGGTGCTGCCGCTATAGTAAAGGGTCTGCGCGCGGTTTCCGACTTTGAATATGAATTCCAGATGGCGCTGACCAACAAAAAGTTAAACCCGAATGTTGAAACGGTTTTTTTGACGACAAGCGCAAAAAACCTCTACCTGAGTTCAAGCATAGTCAGACAGATAGGCGAGATGGGCGGAGATATAAGGGACTTTGTTCCGGCTCCGATACATAATTTTATAATTAAAAGATTAAAAGAAGGACGGTAAACGATTATGAATATGGATGAATTACTTGACCAATTGGACGAAACGCTTGACGGCGGAATGAAATTCCCCGGCAAAAAGGTGGTACTGAGTTCCGAGGCTATCCGCGCTATCATTGACGATATCAGGATGACGATGCCGAACGAGATTAAACAGGCTAAGGTTATAGTTGCCGACCGTGCCGACATTATCACCAACGCAAAACGCGAAGCCGACACCATTATCAGGGCGGCGGAAGAGCGTGCGAAAGCAATGGTTGCAAACGAGGAAATTACCAAACTGGCACAGGCTAAAGCAGGCGAAATAATCGCAAACGCACAGTCAAAATCCAAAGAAATGCGTAAAGCGGCACAGGAATTTGTTGACGATATTATGCGCCGTGCCGATGAGGGACTTACCGAAAATCTGGCGGAGGTCAGAAAAACGCGCGCGTCGCTCAAGCGCAACACCGCACAGCAGCAGCCGGCAGCGAAATAAGGTTATATGAAAAACACCGAAAGCGCAAGGGAGAATTTTGCCGGCGACCTGTTTGCCACGCAGGCGGCAGGTATAGTTATAAAGGAAGCGCGCGACGGATATGCGCGCTGCGAAATGGAGATAAAACCGCACCATAAAGCGGCTCACGGCGGCGTTATGGGCGGCGCTGTGTTCACGTTGGCTGATTTTGCCTTTGCCGTCGCCTCTAATTCGGAGGAATTTATGACTATGACGGTGACAAGCAGCATAAACTACATTTCTTCCCCGAAAAAAGGCACACTTACCGCGCGCAGCCGCGCCGTTAAAAACGGGCGCACCGTATGTTTTTACGAAACCGTAATAACGGGCAGCGACGGCGCTACCGTCGCCACGGTAACCTCCACGGGAATACGCCGCCAAAAATGAACGGCGGCGGAATAAGCCGCATATAATAAAGCAAGGCGCGAAGGCGGGAAATCCGCGCGCCCGAACAAAACCGAATAATGCTAAATGCGAACGCAGGATAAGTAACCGACGGACAGGCACGCGAACAGGGACGCACTCCACAGACTGAAAGGGTGCGGCGAGGCAGCCGACGGCGAATGCACCTGACAGTACATCGGGGGAACCGAATTTTAAGTTTTCAAAGTATACCGATGCGTTGCGGCAGCGTTAATGCCGACAGGTAAAACACCTTTTGAGTTAAAAACAGGAGTGGAACCGCGACATTATGCCGCCTCCGTCACAGCACAACCGCCGTGACAGAGACGGCGTTTTTTAGATGTTAGACTTTAGACTGTAGACATTAGACAGTGGTGTACTAGACGTTAGACGTTAGACTTTAGACTTTAGACTGTAGACATTAGATGTGGCGGATGGTAGTTTTCGG
>CAVKHV010000087.1:0-5420 GCA_963656085.1 Agathobacter sp. | reverse complement strand
TATGGTCCGAGTGACAGGAGTCGAACCTGCGGCCTCTTGAACCCCATTCAAGCGCTCTACCAAACTGAGCCACACCCGGAAATACACGGCAATCAACAGATGCGTTGAAGCCGCTTGTTATTATTAAATTTTAAAAGCGGGTATTAAGAAAAATCAGTCTTCCGAAAAACCGGATTGTACAAGTTTAACCAAACCGTCAACTGCGGCGGTTTCATCAGCACCGTCTGCAATTATTCTTATGGTTGTGCCGACAACAATACCCAATGACAATACGCCGAGAAGACTTTTTGCGTTAACTCTGCGTTCTTCTTTTTCAATCCAAATAGACGATTTAAATTCATTCGCTTTTTGGATGAAAAAAGTTGCAGGACGCGCATGAAGTCCTACTTGATTTTGAACTACAACATCTTTAACATACATACAAATGTCTCCTCATCTTGAATTATCAAAATTACCACTATATTATTATACCACAACTAATCAAATAGTCAATTAAAAAATTCAATTAACACAGTATTCTGCTAATACTTCCAAATATCGACGTGTTTAATATGCATTATTTGTGAAAAATGAACCCGTTATTTTAAAATATCAGGTCTCTTTAATAATGTTGTATTCAACGATTGCTCAGTTCGCCACTTTTTAATTTCGGCGTGATTGCCGGAAAGAAGCACATCCGGCACCTGTTTGCCGTGCCAATTCCGCGGTCTGGTGTATTGCGGATACTCCAGTAGGCCGTTATAATGGCTTTCTTCTGTATAACAGCTTTCGTCTGAAAGGACGCCGTCCAACATACGGCAGACACAATCGGTAAGTACAAGTGCAGGGAGTTCGCCGCCGGTAAGTACATAATCGCCTATGGATATTTCTTCATCAACAATTTCGTCAATCACACGTTCGTCAACGCCTTCGTAATGACCGCAGAGCAGGACGAGCCGTTGCAGTCCGGCAAGTTCGCGTACTTTTTTCTGGTCAAGCGTTTTGCCTTTGGGCGAAAGATAAATAAGATGGGGTTTATCCTCACCTTCATTACACAGTGATTTATAACAATTATATATCGGTTCAGCCTGCATTATCATACCCATACCGCCGCCAAAAGGTGCATCGTCCACGCGATTGTGTTTATTCCCGGCGAAATCACGGATGTTATGGCAACAGATATCAACAAAACCTGAATTTCTTGCCCTGCCTATAATGCTTTCACTCAGGACGGCTTCGCACATATCGGGGAAAAGTGTCATTATATCAATCTTCATCGTCAAATATTCCTTTTAGCGGTGTAATTACAACTTCGCCCTTATCAATGTCCACGCTGTTTACAACATCCGGTATTGCAGGGATAAGGTATTCTTTTGAACCGTTTTTTATGTGCCATACATCATTAGCGCCGGTTGCCGAGACATCGGATATTACGCCGTATACTTCGCCGTTTTTGCCGATTGCGCTGCAACCGATAAGGTCGCTTATAAAATATCTGCCTTTTTCAAGTCCGACATCTTTTCTTGCAATATACAAAACGCTGCCGCGCATTTTTTCGGCGTCGGCAATATTGTCAACCCCTTTGAATTTTGCAAGCACCACGTTGCCGTGCCCTCTCGATTTTACAATTTTAAGGGGCGTTTTTTTGTCGCCGCAATAAAGTTTCTTAAATTTAAGCAGAAATTCGGGCGAGTCACACCATGGATTAATTCTGACTTCGCCTGACAGCGCATGAGTCCCCACAACCTGTCCGCATTCAAGATATTCGTGTTTCATTTACAACAAGTCCGCCTGTTTTATATTATCATCTGTTCAAGTTTGGATTTCGGTACATAACCTACGCTGCTGCCCGATATTTCACCGTTTTTAAACACAATAACTGTAGGTATGCTTGTTATACCGAATTTGTCGGCAAGTTCAGGCTGTTCGTCAACATTAACTTTTCCGACCTTTACACTGTCGGAAAATTCTTCTGCAATTTCCGAAATAGTAGGCGCTAACATTTTACACGGACCGCACCAATCCGCCCAGAAATCAACCATAACGGTTTTTTCGCAGTTCGTTACCTCATTATCAAAGTTATCCTTTGTAATTGTTACTTCGCTCATAAAATTTACCTCGCTTATTTCTCTTTGTAATATAACATACAGTGACAGAAACCTTCAAAATCGGGATCCTTGATCTGGTCCCTGAACTCCTTGCACATACATTTGTTATCGGGCGTATGTTCACGCCTGCAGGGGCAGTACCCGCCCGTTTTTTTAAGACCTTCCTTAACCGTATCGGCAATTTCTTTGTTAGGATTAACCGTAATTTTCAAAACGTACACCTCCGAAAACTGATTAATACTAATATTAAAATAACACATTTATTTAATTTTATCAATAGACAATAAAAGTCAAAATACGGATATTCTTCTCCGTTCTGCAAATGTCACATTAAGTTTATCGTCAATTTCAGCAATAATTTCGTCATCTGATATGCAGCAGTTCTTATCATCTTCTGATTTTTGTCTTAAATTTTTATCAATATTGCCGCTGTTTAAAACTTTAAACGCTTCGGCTGAGATTTTCTCGGATGCAATTGCGCCTGCCGAAAGAAATATAATATCACCGGGTTTTGTAAAACCGGCGTCGGCACACTTTCGCGGTATAAATAAAAATCTTATATTATCAATGCAGGCGCATACGGTTTCGCTTTGCTTGTCCGCAATGTAAATATCAATGTTTTCGGAAATTTTTATATTCAGATTATTGATGCTGTAAATCTTTTCGGACTTGAAATTTTTTGCACAATCATTGTCGCAGTATATCGGAGTTTCGTATTCGGCTGAAAAATAATCGGCACCGCTTTTGCAGTTTTCGGAGTTCGGAACTACGATTGCCGCAAGTTTTTTGATTCCTCGGTCGTTTAATAACTTATTTATGGCAAGCGTGTCACTGTAATCACCGCCTGTTCCTATCATTACTGCGGTACTGCCTTTTGCAACAATGCAGGAATATCCGTTAATGCGCGGCATTATTACCGCATATCCGCCCGATGACAATACGGAAGGCGCAGTTGCGGCTACGGCAATTGATAACACAATAGAGGTAACGGATGAAATTGTAGACCTTTTGCCGAGTGCGGCAAATATCATTACTACGCCTGCAGATGCCGCCGCGGCAACCGTCAGGCAAACGGCAGTGCTGCCGTTAAGCTGCAGAGTTGAAATTTTGCTTGAACCGAAGATTTCAGAAACGGCAATTATGTATTTCGCAATTACCGAAACCAGCCAAATCAAAAAATCGCGCACCGCGCCCAGCAGAAAGCAGTTTGGAATTATCAGTGTTATTATCAATAAAACCAAATTAAGACTTCCTGCGGTAACGGCAAGCAAGTTTGCCGGAACGGTAAGAACGGCAACTCTCCCGAATATACAAGCAACAGCCGGCGTAACAAGTACGGACGCGGCAATTGTTACGGATACCAAATTAACAATGCGCTTTATAAAAACGGATATGTAGTTTAATCCGCCGGCGCAGTAACTTTCGTCCCCGACTAAGGAAAGTAGTTTTGAATATATCCGTTTTAGCGGATATGATATAATGCGTGACAATGGCTCGTTGAATACAATAATTCCGATTACCGAAGCGGTTGTTAGTATAAAAGCGGCGCTCATCCATATACAGGGGTTAATGACAAGCATTATTGTCATAGCAAGGCCTAAGGAATTTAAAGGGTCGCTTTTGTGAGAAAGGGATTCTGCAATTACCATAATTATAAACATCGTTCCCGAGCGCACTATTGAAGGTGAAAATCCGGTAACAGCCATAATTACAATAACCGATGCAGCGGTTATTATCCCTGCAATATGTCGCGAAAGTTTTTTAAGCAAATTATATATCAGTCCTGCAATCACACCGAGGTGTAATCCGGAAACGGCAGTTAAATGAACAATTCCGCTGTTAATAAAATTGTTATATGTTTCGTCAGCCATTGCGGAACGGTCGCCCAAAGTCAGTCCGCACAGAAATCCGGATACATCGTCATTATAATAAGTCAGTATCCGTGCCTTTACGGTACTTCTGATCTTCAGCGCCGTTTGATAAAATCGGTTAACACCGTTGTTTTTCAGCGGTGCAACGCTGTTTCCACCGGCTTTTATATAAATTCCGTCCGGATAATATAACTTCTTTTCAATTTCGGATAATGCCGTGAAAGATACGTCAGCCTCCACACGGTCGCCGTACGAATAGGAGTCCTGAACAGGAACGTTTAAAACTATCCTGACCTTTTGTGCCGAGCCTTCAAGCGAGATGCTTTCGGTCTTTATCGGTATTTTTACAAAACCGTTGTTATATTCCGGGTCGTCGCACACCTTGCCGACCACAGTAGCCGAATTTCCCGCAAGCAATTTTGCCGGCTGAATTTGATAAATGTAATTAAAAGCAGCCAGGGCGATAAAAACCGCAAAAAATATTAAAGGAAGAAAACAGCGATACAGAGTCGGGTGTTTTCCTCCCAAGATAAATAAAATCGCCGCGAGAGCGAAAAGGGCAGAGGTGCAGATCAGTGCGGTTTCGGGGCGCAAAAAAGAGGCGGCAGCGCAGGAAACAGCCGCCGTAATGCCGGAAATAAAAAACACCCTTCTTAAATTCATAATCTACACTTCCGTAACATCTTATAACGCCAACATTATATAACAGTGCCGCCGCATTTGTCAAGTTGCGGCGGAAACGGGGTGAGTACTGCCCGATAAAGTATAAAAATGCCGGCGGAAAGCGTTGTTTAACGGAATTATAATAACGATGTATTATCTTTGTAAAACTTTTGTAAACCGCTTGACATTCGGGGCATTATAAGTATAATAAACATATACGGAGGTGAATTGTATGAATAGATTAAATCTTGTACACAACATCAATATTGCGGATCTTATGAAAACTGTTGACGCTTGTAAAGGTGATGTCTTTCTTGAAACTGACGAAGGCGACGTTCTTAACCTTAAATCTAAACTTTGTCAGATAATGGGCATTGCGAACATCTTAAAGGGCGGACTTGTCGAAGGCGCTTATATTCGCTGCACCAACCCTGATGATGAAGCGCTTATGTTCAGGCTTAACCTTTACCATGAAGTCCCCGAGAAAAAGGACTGATAAGGCGCCCCGCGCTTTTGTTATTTCCTTGCCGGGATAATGTATGCGGAACTTCCGCGGTACATAAACGGCATTTTAAATATTAAATTGTTCTTAGGTGTTTTGCCGCTGCTTTAAAAGCAGCGGTATTTTTTACACCAATCCTTGACATTTTTTGATTTTGTAGTATACTTTTATTGTAAATATTTGCACGGTAATATTAAATAACATAAAAGTAGGAGTTGGGAAAATGAGAATTAAAAAGTTTCTTTCTGTCATGTTAGCGGTTGCGCTGCTGTTTTCCGTTATACCGATTACAGTTAC
>CAVKHV010000086.1:0-5432 GCA_963656085.1 Agathobacter sp. | reverse complement strand
TTTCTCCCCCTCCGAGTTTTGCCCGCAGGGCAAAACCCACCTCCCCCGTCAGGTGGAGGCAAGGGCGGCTCTGCCGCCGCAAAAAGTAAAATCTTGCTCAAACACTTGCCGTTCTAGATGTTAGACATTAGATATTAGATATTATATGTGGTGGATGGTAGCTTTCGGGCTGACGGTAAGCACTCACCACTTGCCTCCCACTGACGGGGGAGGTGTCGAGGCAAAGCCTCGACGGAAGGGGAGAATAAACTATCGTTAAGACCAATTCGCTGTCTATTATACAAACCCCTGCCCCCCACATCTAACATCTACTGTCTAGAGTCTAATGTCTAGAACGGGAGAAAAAACCATCTGCAAGAAGAATTCGCCGTCTGTTATCAAAACCCCTGCCTACCACATCTACCGTCTAACATCTAATATCTAGAACACAGGTGACAAGCTCTGTGTGGCAGTTTGTGGGATTTTCACTCTTGAAAACAACTCCAAAGTGAGATATAATTATAAGTATGTTGCAGATTGGGGGAATTTTTTTGAAGTACTGCGAAATGAATGAATCACAACTAAAGAATGAGTACATAAAGGTCAAGGCGGAGTATGACTCCTGGTGCCAGCAAAATCTTTGCCTGGATATGGCGCGCGGTAAGCCCGGTCCGGATCAGATGGACCTCAGCACCGAACTGTTTAACCTTGTGGGCGAAAAGACGGGTTACAGGAATTTTACCGGTATTGACTGCCGCAATTACGGCGGACTTGACGGACTTATTGAACTTAAAAATCTTTTTTCGGAAATAATGGGTGTAGAACCTGACAACGTAATTGTCGGCGGAAACTCCTCTCTTAATATGATGTACGACACCGTGTCGCAGGCGATGACACACGGTTTTGCAGGCGAAAAGCCGTGGCTGTTGCAGAACGGCGTTAAATTTTTGTGCCCCGTTCCGGGATATGACCGACATTTTGCGATATGCGAGCATTTCGGAATTGAAATGGTAAACGTCCCGTTAAAAGAAGACGGACCGGATATGGATATTATTGAAGAGCTTATAAAGGATCCGTCCGTTAAGGGTATGTGGTGTGTTCCGAAATATTCAAATCCGGACGGAATTGTTTACAGCGACGAGACGGTTAAGAGAATAGCGGCGATGAAACCTGCCGCCAAGGATTTCAGAATATTTTGGGATAACGCGTATGCGATACACTGTTTCAGGGATGAGGATGTAGAACTCCTTAACATATATGAAGAATGTCTGAAACACGGTCACGAAAACAATGTTATAATTTTCGTTTCAACGTCCAAAATAACATTCCCCGGCGCCGGCGTGGCTGCCGAGGCTTCAAGTCCCGAAAATGTTGCCGAACTCAAGGGCAGAATGCAATATCAGACTATCGGACCGGATAAACTCAATCAATTGCGCCACGCGAGAATGTTCCCGGATATTGAGGCGCTTGAGGAACATATGCGCCGCCACTCGAACATTATCAGGCCTAAATTTGACGCGGTACTGTCCGAACTTGAACGCCATCTTCAAAAATACGAAATAGCACGTTGGACGCACCCCGACGGCGGTTATTTTATAAGTATGTTTGTCGAAAACGGCTGCGCCAAACGCACGGTTGAACTTTGCAGGAAAGCGGGCCTTGTACTCACTCCGGCGGGCGCTACATACCCTTACGGCAATGACCCGGACGACAGCAACATAAGAATTGCGCCGTCTTATCCGCTTATCTCCGATCTTATAACCGCCACCGATCTTTTGTGTACCGCGGTTAAGTTGAGTACGCTTGAAAAGCGCTTGGGACTGAGATAACGGGCGGCAATTGTGATATAAAGTCAAAAAAAGGTGCCTGATTATCAGTTTTTGGTTGACTTATCACAAAATTAATTATATAATCTATATGTTACATTTGTTTTTTGCATTATGTTTCTCATATTGAAAAAACAAGAATAAATTAAACGGAGGTTTTGCCCGATGAAGCGTACTGGTAAGTTGAAGGCTGTTATCGTCTTACTCCTGCTGCTTGCATTTTCTTACACGGCATTTTTCGGAATAAGCGATTACTTCGGCGATACACGCAAAGTGTACATAAAGGGCGCTGGGGACATTCGTTGGGGTATTGATATAAAAGGCGGCGTTGAAGCCGTTTTTAAACCGGATACCAAAGATGTTAAAAACATCACCAAAAACGATATGGACGCAGCGAAAGAAATAATAGAAACTCGTCTTGTAAACGAAAACATCACCGACAGTGAAGTTTTTACGGATTATGACAATAATCAGGTTATAGTCAGGTTCCCCTGGCAGGCGGACGATGAGGATTATGACGCCGCGACAGCGGTTAAGGAACTCGGTGAAACCGCACAGCTCAGTTTTTACCTCGGTTCGGACAACAGCGGCGAAGCATTTATGGACGGCAGCGTTGTCAAAAGCGCAGAAGCCGGATACAATGAAGAAAACGGCTATGTTGTCCAGCTTAAACTTAACGATGAAGGTGCCGAAAAATTTGCAACTGCTACCGCGCAGGCGGCAAGCAGCGGCAGCAATATATCCATATATATGGATAACACGGCGATTTCAACCGCAAGCTGCAGTCAGGCCATAACAGGCGGCGAAGCGATAATCTACGGTAACTTTACAAGTGACTCCGCTAAGGAACTCGCACGCAAGATAACCGCGGGCTCGCTTCCTTTTGCTTTGTCTGTTGACGATTCTAAGTTGCAGGTGGTTTCTCCGACGCTCGGCGAGCAGGCGCTTAACGTAATGCTTTTGGCTGCCATTATTGCTTTTGCTGCTGTTTGCGTATTGCTTATAGTAAGATATCGTTTTTGCGGATTTTTGTCCTGCTTCTCTCTGCTTGGTCAGATTGCGGGAATTATGGCGTGCATTTCGGGATATTTCAGCGGAATTTCAAGTTTCACGCTTACAATCCCCGGTATCGCCGGTATCATCCTGTCGATAGGTATGGGCGTTGACGCTAACGTTATTATTTGCGAGCGTATAAAAGAAGAATTTTGCAACGGCAAAACGATCGACGGCGCTATCGACGCAGGATTTAAGCGTGCTTTCTCTGCAGTACTTGACGGTAACATAACCAACCTTATTGTTGCTGTTGTGCTTATGGCGGCGTTCGGCACTCCCGACAGTGTGCTTGCAAAGGCATTTAACTTCCTTACATTTGGGTTATTCACTTCGTCCATTACCGGTTCTATTTATTCATTCGGATTTACCCTTTTAATCGGCGTGGTATTCAACCTCGTAATGGGCGTGCTTGCTACCAAGTACCTGTTTAAGGGTTTCTCTCGCTTCAAATTCCTCAGGAACCCCTGGTTATACGGAGGTGCAAAGAACAATGGCTAAAAAGTATTGTAATATGAAAGTAAATTATTGCGAGTTACTTAAAAAGTGTCTTATCGCCTCAATCGCTATAATGTTGGTGGGTGTGGTTGTTGCCATAATTTTCGGTGTTAAACTCGATATCAACTTCAAGGGCGGCTCAAGATTTTCGTATTCTTATACAGGGAAGATAGATAAAGACGAATTTCAAAAAACGGTTGAAGATAACTTGGGCACCAAAATAACCCTTACCGAAAACACCGGATTATCGGGTGATACAAAATATCTTGTTATTACCGCAGTCGGCGATAAAGCCATCAGTGCGGATAAGCAGTCAAAATTGACCGAGGCGCTGCAGGCAGCCTATGAAGATAACGATATAACACTCGGCGATTCAAATACAGTCAACCCATCGGTTGCCGGCAGTTTCTTTGCAAAAAGTATAGCGGCGGTTGTTCTGGCGGCTATCTTTGTTATCGTGTATATCGGTGTTCGCTTCCGTAAAATCGGCGGTGTTTCGGCAGGTGTGTTTGCTTTTGTTGCCCTTGTTCACGATGTGCTTATTGCATTCTTCTGCACGGTTGTTTTCCGCCTTGAAATCGACGCAAACTTTATCGCAGTTGTGCTTACGATTCTCGGTTATTCGCTTAACGATACCATCGTTGTTTATGACCGTGTGCGTGAAAACAGGAAACTGTATCCGATGATGTCGGTTAGAGAAAACGCTAATTTGAGTATCAATCAGTCTTTTGTAAGAAGCTTGCTTACCGCACTTACAACGATTATGGCTGTTGTGATTATACTTATCGTTTCCGAAATAAACGGCATAACTTCGTTACGCACATTCGTTATCCCGATGATATTCGGCTTGGTTTCAGGCTTCTATTCGTCAATGTATCTTTCCTGCCCGCTGTGGGTAAGATGGGTTGAGCACAAAGAAAAGAAGACTAAAAAATCCAAATAATTTATCAATCAAAAAACCGCAGTCGTAAGGCTGCGGTTTTAATATTGCATAGTGCTGTCACACCGGGTTTATGATTTTCTTAAAAATTTCAGTTTTGTTTCGCTTATCACTACTGCTGTAAATATCAGCATAAAGCCTATCATCATAATAACCGTCGGTTTTTCGTACCCGAACAATACCGAAAACAGCACTCCGAATACGGATTCGAGACTGAGAATAATAGCGGCTGAAGATTGGCTTTTTGCAAGTTTTTGACCTACTATTTGAAAAAGTGTGGCGACGCCCGAAGACATAATTCCCAAGTATAATGTACAAAGTATCTCGTTTTTGCCGAACTCGGCCGGGGGTTGTTCGAGTGTAAGCGCGCCGATCAAAGCGAAAATTGCACCGAATGCAAACTGGAGTATGGTTATGACGACGGGATCGCAGTTTTTAACCGCCCTCTCTATGGCAATTATCTGCAGTGCAAAGAATAAAGCGCATACAAGCGTAAGCCGGTCACCTTTGTTTATATTTGTCAATTCCGATGGGTTGACAGCGGTAAGACCTATTCCTATAATACATATAATCGCCGCCGTAATGTTGAATTTGTCAGGCTTGCGTTTGTAAAACAGCCACATCAAGAACGGTACGATGACGCAGTATGCAGCGGTGATAAACGCGTTCTTGCCGGGCGAAGTGTATTTTATCGCGACCGTTTGCCATATGTACGCTATGTAGAGCGTGACCGCAACCCACAAACTGCCCATTATGTGCTTTTCGTCTATTTTTTTAAGACGCTTCCAAAATACCGCCGAGAGAAACAACGCCGCAATGCCGAACCGCATAAACAGCAACCAGTTCGTAGGTATCGAATCTACGGATTCTTTTACGACCACAAAGGCGCTTCCCCATATTATTGCCGCAAAAAATAAAATGGGAGTGGCGGGGTTTTTTATTTTGATTTTTTTCATATTAATACCTCCGTGACTTACAATTAATATTAACACTTCCGAAATGCTTTGTATACAATAAAGATGATGTTTAAAAAAGATTGTGGAAAACGGCAACTTTATCCGCCCGGAACCCTGATTTTTTGTCAAAATAGGGCGAAAGAAGACGGTAAATGCGAAAATAAAAATTGTTCGCAAAATTTT
>CAVKHV010000085.1:0-5467 GCA_963656085.1 Agathobacter sp. | reverse complement strand
CGCGGGCGAAAAGCGCCGGATCTATTTCATCCTTCAGAAAATTGCCGAGTGCAATCAGCGTTCTTTTTGAACCGGTCAACTCCTTATTATAGAATTCAAGATACATATAGTTTGACATACACTCTCCGTAAATGCTGCCGTCCTCATTCAAAAAGAATCCTCCGGCACACATATCGGAAGAATCGCCGTTTTTTCTGAGATTGTCTTTCACCTTATCGCTTTGGATTCCGTCAAGGCAAATCCCGGTTGTCACAAACGGACCGGCACAGATTCCATCCGGTTTTTTTGGATCCCATACAATATCGCCCTTTTTAAACGGTGTCGGAAAGTCAAACCAAAGGCCATCAAAAATGCCCCAAAATAAATCCATCTCTTTATCACTGTCAATGTGCCCGGGGTCAATGCGCAGAAAATCAAAGGAAGGGGTAAGATATGCGATTTGCCGCGAGTTCAACCTGTCTATACGCATTTTGGTACATTGAATGGAGATAACATCATCTTCGGGTTCCATGATGCTTTCATACAAAGCATCAAAGCATGAAAATACCGTATCCCACTCGTATTCCGTGCCGTCCTTGTAAATGTATTTGAATTTGTATACAAACGGCTTATTATAATCAAAAGTATCCGCATGTTTCTCATCGTAAAACTCGTTAATATACTTATCTTCAAGATCCATATACTGCCTCAGAAAAGCGTGAAGGCTATCCTGCGGCACGGTGTTCAAGCGTTCCACTATCGGACAATCCGGCATTTTTTCAATCAGTTCATTCCACGCTTTATGCTTTTCGTCAATAGCAGCATCGCGGCACTGATAAATCAGCCATGCAGCCTCAAGAGAATTAAATTCATAACCGATATTGCGAAGGTGTTCTCTGATATCCTTAGAATTGACAAATCTTAATATATCCACATCATAATTCTCCGTTTTTAATTTTATCATATTCTTTTGAGAAAGTTATTTGATACCATGCGACAGCGCACATAAGTATTAATCTGCTAATACACGCATCTGAATCCCAAAGATTTGCGACCTCAGAAAAATATTTACAAATAAACTCCGGTGCATTATAAGTCCTAAGTGTTTTAATATATTGTTCGCGCCTGCTTGCCTGTGACCCTACGCCCTTTTTTGCAATGTCCAAAGCAACGGCATCAGGGATGTTGCAACAGGTAAGGGCATAAAAAAACTCATTACGGGTAACGAAAAATTCAGGATCCGACAATCTCGTTATACTTTTCGTATGTTTAAATGAGGCGTGTCGATACGCATATAAGCGCAACAATTGTTTAAAATTGCAGGATGTTACCTGTTTTAATTCATCGAAAAATGATAATCTGCACTGTAACTCCTCGTCCAAGGCATAGCCTTCTTTTTTTAACATTTCGAACTCGGCAAGATATTCATCTGCAATATTTTTGACAACCTTAATATAGGTTTTCTCGTTATAATCGCTGAAAGACGGTTTCCTGCCGGTTGCTTTTAAAAGCTTACCCAAGGTTTCACATATATTAGTGTTAGTTAAGGATATTCGCTTATAAACATCTTTGTTGCAGTCGATATATCCATATTTTGAATGCAACTTATTATTTATTAACGGCCGTATTTGCGGTGCAATACATATGGAAAAATCAGGCGTCCGAGGGGACTTATCTGTACCCCAAAGCAATTTGATTGAATTATACTCAAAACTCAAAGCTAATGGATCGTATTCGGTAATTCCAAGCAAATAAGAAATAACGGAACCTGACAAATTACCTTCCGTCATTAAAGGGTATCCGACTTTTTGGGATAACTCTGCAATTTCTTTCAAAATAAGAAAATGATATGCCGTTTCGGTATCACACATTTTTTGGAGTTCATTTTCTATTCTTGTAAGTGCTGAATTTTCAAATGTATCAGAATTGTTTTTATATAATTTCGTCGCTCTATTATGACAAATATCGCCAATTGTTTTTTCTGCTTTTTTCATTTCATCTTTTGTAGGTACACTAAAGAACAAATTTCCCAAAGGTGAATAATTGCCGGTAAGTTCAATTTTAAATCTCATAAAAGCCCTCTTTTCGATTATTCGACATAGAAATCTTCAAGCGTATCAAGACAAATACATCCGAGGGGATTACCAAATACGGTTCCGCAATCAATGGCTATATGATTGTTTCCTTTCCATATTCGCCCTGTGTATTCCGGATCAATGAAACCGGTGGGTGTATGACCTGTTACAATGATCGTGTCTTCAAAATACATTTTTTCATACTCCGGCTCACCCATAATGAAATCTGAATTCCGACAGTTTTCAATATCGAGCATTTTGCTCTTTTCCGGAACCGTATGTGCAAGGAAAAACTTCTGTCCTCCGACTGTTAGTTCCTCAAAAAGCGGAAGAGAGTTAAGATAACTCAAAACCGCCTGCTGCTCGCTTTCGTCCAATTTCAGAAACTCCTCATATGTTGTGTTCCCGCCGTCGGAAAGCCATAATCTGAATGTTTCTTCAAGTCCGTCCGCAAAATATCCGTCATTGGGAATTGCAAAGTTTCTCAGCAATATCTGTGCACAGTGATCGTGATTTCCTCTGCAGGAAAAGATATTTTTTCTGTTGACGAGGTCCAATATAATCTTTATTCCTTCGCTTCCGCGATCCACAATATCACCGAGAATATATAACGAGTCATCAGAAGTCATATTCAGGCGTTCAAGAAGTTTTATATACTTGTCATAGCACCCATGCAGGTCTGACACCGCGTATACCACACTCATCATCTCCTTTAAATCTGCTTCGCTATTATGATACAATAATATATGCACCAAAAGCGGTACATAAAATTAATGAAATCAAGAAGTATAACATTTCAAAAATAAACGGAAACCCTTTGATTTTAGTGGGCTTCCGTCTTTTTTTGTTGATAGACTTGCTGTTTTACTCCGGGTCGGTACTTTACTGAATTACAATAATTCTATGGGTGCAGAATTTTCATCACTCTGCCTTGTCGGGTCGGTTGTGTTTTATTTGGTCGGACATTCGGTCACAGTAAAATACTTCTGACTGCTGTTCCGCTCTTTATCGGGATATTCGCTGTCAGCGTGTCATTAAGTTGAATCGTGCAAAGACCGTTTTTCGCATCAAATATGATGTTTTCTTCTTTTACATATATCCGCATTCGCATTTCAAGATAAAAGCGGACATCGGTTTCATCAATTTGCTTTTTTTCTGCGGTATCTCCATCAGACGGTACCATATAATCAGCAAAGGTATGCCTTTCAAGTTCAGCCTTAATACCCTCGGCATAGACACGGTCACACTCCAAAAGTTCCACACCGGCATTGTAGAGTTTGCGCCTTGCCGTCAATATTTGTCTGATTTTATTTTTCTTATCATCCGTGGTCAGTTCATTTCCCCGCTTATGCAATTCAATACTCCTCCTTCTTTTGCTATACCGTTAATATTCACGGTAATTATCTTTTTATCAAAAATTTCATTTGCGAGTCTTACTGCCGTTTCATCCTGTACATTGTCGAAAACCGGCAGAAAAATATGCTTTTCGGTTTCAAGAAAGTTTAAATAACTTCCGACAGCGCTTATCCCTTCGGAATCAAAATACGGAAAGTCAACAACCGAAATGCCGTGCTTTTTCAACGCTCTTTTCACCTTTTGCTCGTAACCGTTTTTGTAAGGCGAGGCGTTGCCAATCACCGTGTTTTCGTTCACAAAGCGCACCACACCATCCGCGTGACCTGCCATATCACTTTTAAGCGAGGGAATAATAATTATCTCTGCTTCAAGAGATTTTTCAAGCTCGGTTAAAAGAGTATTCTTATCATATTCGGGATTTTCCGAAAACACCCTGTCGGTGATAACTGCTTTTGTCTTTGACGGCGAAAATACAACATTTCCGCCGTCAAGATTGATATTTGAATATGTAACAGGCAGTGTGAAATACGGTGCAATATCGGTTTTAAAATTTGTTCTTAATTGCGGGTTGTCTGCAAGATAATTCGGCTCGTAACGGAACGATATATACTTACCGTTTTTTGTTTTAACAGGCATATAATCCCTTGCCCAGATATCCTTTGATCCGTCAAAAAAAGTAAATTTTTCGCCGCAGTCGGATAAAGCGGAAAACAAATTTTCCGCCGATAATGAGTATTTTGGGTTGGTTTTTAGAAGTGATGAAAAGTAGAGCATGTTATCTAAATTTGAATATCTTTGCCGTAAAACGCAAAGGTGTTTTATCTAAAATATTTTTTCTTTGTGTTGCGTTATTTAATTCAGCAATTGTTCCATCATCCTCAATCCATATTTTAGAATCAGGGCTTAAAAGATCAAGTCCATCATACTGAGGGTCATCAATATCAAGAATCCATAATGTTTTAGAGGGTCCATCATACATATCAACCCCTGCTATAAGAACGCTTTCCGAAACACCGACTTCATTAGCTACAATATCAATACGGCGTCTCCCATTTCCAGCATTGTGAAAATGAAGATGTCCACCCGCAAGACTTTGACTCGTCGTTTTCTGTGTTCTGTTATCATCCAAGCAACTATCATCTTTTCGGTATGCTTCGGTTGCAGTTATTCGGGCTTTAATGACAAATTTTTCTTTTCCATCGAAATCTTCATGACAAATAATTTTCCCAACTAGTTTTTTTGCTAATTCTTCCGCTTCGCATGTGAAAAAATCGCGTTCCGTAATTCTTTTTGAACTCATTTTAAATTTCTCCTTTTATTTTTTCTCCATTATACTACATTTGATAACAATAAACAATCGTTAATCGCCCCAAACATAATCGGACATATCCCAACTGATATCGTGCAAGCCACCGCCGTCTGCGGCAATGTTCGGAATCATTATCGGTTCAACCGGCTTTGAGAACAGTTTTTCGGCAGCGGATACGGCTCTTGCGTCTGTTTCCATGCCGAACACGGGCAAAAACACTGCCTCTTCGGTTTCAAGATAGTTTAAATAGCGACCTGTTCCGCTTCTGTTATCGATTGGCGCAGACGGGAACCCGGTTACATCAAAGCCATTATATTCTAAAGTCGTTTGCAATTGTCGGTCAAAACTGTCAGGTGATAAAGATTCATGGCACAAAACGGTCCTATCGTCCAAAAAGCGAACAATATTGTCTGCGTGACCGGTGATATCACTGCCGAGCGACGGAATTATAATTATTTGCGGCCCACACAGTGTTGAGTCAAGTTTCCGCACCAATTCGGATTTTCCGTATTCGGGATTTTCGGAAAACACGCGGTCGCCGATTATCACTTTTTCGTCATCAGGCGAAGCAATTATATTCCCACCGTCAAGTTTTATTTCGGATTTATCAAACTCGCATGGCGGACGCCAGCCGTCGACCGACTGCCAATTTGTATCGATATCCTTTAAAAAATCGGTCTGCAAACCACGATGGTTTTTTAAGTAAGACGGTTCAAACCGAAACAGCACATTATCATTCGGGTAACGG
>CAVKHV010000084.1:0-5562 GCA_963656085.1 Agathobacter sp. | reverse complement strand
TCAGTACAGCGGCGTATTTGCGGCAGGAAATTTTATTGCCCCTATATAATTCCGGTGCAATACCGTAGGAGCAATATTTCTGCCGCCGTGCGCTTTGCATCAGGAAATACTTGCCGCATATCTCACACCTGCGGGGATAATGCCCGTAGTGCAAGCCTTCAAAAAAGTCGGTCAGGATAAGGCTGAAATAACTATCAAAGCTGAGCCGCTTGGCAAGTGTTGCGTTTACGCTTTTGGCATTCTTCTTAACGGCAATATATTTACCGCTTTGCGTAAAATGATGTTCACCGAAAACCTTTAACGCTGTCGGCAGTAAATGCGCTTCGTCCAAGCGCTCGATCTCGTCAATATGCTCACAGAATTTTATCAGTTTACCGTGAGCGTCAATCAAATCCTCCGAGAGCGTATCAAAGAAACGGAGAATCGAGCGGATTTCTGTAAGCTTTTCTTCGGTAGCCGAAAAGTTTGCCGTGCGCTTTATTCTTTCCGCAGTGCCTGCGGCAATTTCGTCTTGCGGTAACAGACTGAGCTTTGCTTTTGCGGCGAAGTATTCGCAAATTCCTTGCCCGATCTGCTCTGTAAAAAGCGTTTCCACCGTGCTCCGTATTTCTTCCGCTTTCAACCCATCAAAAGGCTTTAGCTTCGGCAGAGCTTTTAATGATTGCAGTGTATTAGCACCTGTTTTCACAAAGTCGGAGATATTGAGATACCCGTCCTGCAACTGCCGCAATATATGAAAGTTCAACTCGTCCCGAAATACGGCGATCCGTGCGGCGGTGTCGTTTATATAAAACTGATTGAGCAGATGTACGGCAAACATTCCGGCAGGATAGTGTTTGCCGCCGAATATTACTCTGCCGTCACGGTAATCGGCGGTAAAAAACGAAGAAATCATTGTCCTTTGCTCCTTTGGATGCTTAAATGACAAAGTGAAGTAAGGGTAAATATACAACATTAACTTCACAAAGCCAAATAAGAGTGAATTTGTTGCTTTTCAGAGCGGTTACTGTTTTGAAAAGCCGTTTTTTAATATATTTCACTGCCGGTTTTGCATAGCAAAGCAGACAGATTGAAATCCCGTTTTGTCAAAGTGAACGCAACCTGCCTTGTTAAAGAAATATGTTGCGGTCACTATCTGCAATTAGTTTAAATTATCTTTTCAGCAGAGTAGGTGTTAAGTTAATCTCATCTGCCGGTATACGATGCAGCCCCATCAATTCCATTAACCGAAATATGCTTTTATCGGTCGTAGCCTCATAGGGCGACTTGTTGCCGAGCGAATCCCGGCGAATACTGTTTATGTTGTTCATCAGCACTGTAATATCCTCTTGCGTATATGGATTCAGCGTTTTGCCCTTCGGCAGAACATAGCGGATAAATTCGTGGTTTTTCTCAATCTGCGGCTTTTGCCAAGACGCCTGAGGGTCACAATAAAACACTTTTGTCCTTTTCTTGCCGGCTTCGGTGGTTTCTAATTCTCTCGTATGCTTAAATTCACTGCCGTTGTCGGTAAGAATAACCGGAAATATTCTGCGAAATTCTTCAAGCCCCAACAGCCCCGTCAGCATATCAAACTGCTCCACTACCGTATCAGCCTTGCCGTCACGCATCAAGAGCATCAGCATCATATTGGTATTGCAGAAATGAATGGTTAAAAGACGCTTTCCTTGTTCCCGACAACCCTTGACCGTATCCATTTGGATAACAGGCGTATCGGGGTGCTTTTCCATATATTTCAGGTAATCGTCATAGCCTCGGTTTTTACGAAACTCTTGATTCCAAAAGCCTTCGGAAGCTTCCTTTTTCTTTCTCCTCGGCTTGTAGGCAACCTTTCGTCTGAGGTCAATGTTTCCCACACTTAAAACGCCTTGGTCAATGTAGCGATAAAGAGTTCTTTGTGAAATGCCGAGTTCCTCGCCGTGCTCCGACCATATATGGGTAAGTGGTTGTCCTTTTAGAATCAGCGGTGAAACCAATTCATCAAGCTTTTCGAGTTCTTCTCCACGAGTTTGTATTTTGCTTCGGGAATTAGAACATCTGCGCTTTGCCATTGCGTCCGCTTGCTGTGCAATATAGTATGCGCGGTCTGCCTTGCACTTTCTGCGCCGAACGCAGGTGTTGCAAACATACGGCGGTTTTGAAAGAATTGAGCAAGGGGTATTATTATATCTTGAGCAAAGTTCTCTGCAATCGTATTCTCGGCAAGTTACACACCGGTTGGAACATTCCTTTTTCCCGCATAGGCTTTTTGTTTTGCATTCTCCGGCAAAGCAGCAGTCTTTTCCGCACGGATGCTCTCCCGGAGCAACCGTCCTGTTAGCTCGAATCTCTCTTGAAACGCTTCCCGGGGTTTTTCCGATTTTCTTTGCAATTTCGCTCAGTTTTAGTTTTTGGTAAATTCCGCATTCAATAACTATCCTTTCGGCTAATGTAAAACGATTCATATTTTCCTGCTTTCCGCAGACAGTAACCGTTTATATTGTACCATATCCGCCGCCAACCTTGACTGAACGCTGATAAAAATGCTGTTCAATTTTCATCGAAGGCGACGGAAACTCAGAAATATCTGTTTGTTTTTCGCCTTCGAAGCCGGCATTATAACATTTTTATCAACAACCCGTCAAGGTCAAGCCGACTTTGTCGGTGGCTACTTCCTCAGGCTCTGAAAATCTTGAAATATCTATATATACCATACACTTTTGTCAAAGTGAGCTTAGGGTTTTTCTCATTTTTTACCTCAAAAATCGTGACTTCACTTTGACAATTTAGGTGCTCCTTTACATTATTTTATCATAAGTGCTGTACCATAAAACGGACTCGTCAAAATATTTTTGAAAAAATCTTTGTTTTGCGTTTTAATGCTTAACACTATTATATCGTAAATGCCGCTTAAAATCAACGGTTTTGGCTTGTTGCGTTTTTTTAGTTTTGCCTGTTGCGATATTCAATAAGATTTTCTTTTCCGCCGTTATTATATATACAGAAGGCACTCATTAAGCCGTCGGGGTCACACTCGGCGGCTTTTTTGCTGCCCATAAAACGGAAAGTAGGTATATGTTATGGTGCTCAATATCACACCGAAGCAGCGGGTAAAAATCAACGCCCTTGTACGCAAAACTTGCTGTAATTGCTATAAGGGAAATTGTCTGCTGCTGGATGACCTTGAAATGTTCGGCTGAGCCAAAGCGCCGATATGTGGCTCAAATCGCAGCATTTGCAGCAGAATCAGAGCCATTTTGGCTCAGAAACAAGACGTATCCCAAGGGAAAAACGGTTTTCGGTATCGTGCAGCGCAGAAATACGCTGAAATCTCGGTATCTGACAGCCGCTTTTCTTTATGCTCTGCGAGGTGTGTCTTACGGTATAGCGAGGTGTGTCTTACGGTATAGCAAGCAGGGAACTTGTACGGCAAGTTCCCCCTCAAAGCGGCTGTTCGCCGCTTGCTCTTTAGGGGCAAGCCCCTAATACCCCCGTTATGCTTTTTGAATAAAAATCAAAACTTTCGGAGAAACTATTGACAATATCACGGTTGACCGCCATAATATATTTAGCAGGTAGGTGATTTTAATGATGATAAACGAAATTATGTCAAACCGTAATATATCAAAGTATAGATTATCCAAAAACAGCGGAATTCCTTATACAACGCTGACGGATATTTTGAGCGGCAAGGCGCAGCTTGAAAAATGCAGCGTTGAAACGGTGTACAAACTGTCCAAAGAACTGAATATTACGATGGAGGATCTGCTTTCCCCATATTTTGAAGAACGATGTAGTTTTGAGTTGTATAAGAGCAATGTCTGTCATCAATTAAAAACACTTGGCGACATAGACTTCATCATTGACACACTGGAAAAAAATAAGATCCGTGAGTATTATAATCGAAAGTGGTATCCCGAAAGCTTTTATCTTCTTGCAATGCTTGATTATATAAGCCGCATTAACAATGTACCTATATGTGAGGATTACAGTGACCTTCGCAGACAATCTCTGCAAGATGTACTCTACCCCTCAAGCATTATCGCTGCGGCAGTTATGACAAACAGCGACGAAGCAAAGAAAAGAGCCAAAGCAGAGGCTATCCCTGAATTTATGCGATTTAATATCGTAGAGAGCGAGGTTAGAAATGTTGTCTGAAAACACCAATTATTTTACCAAAGATAATCTCGATGAATACCTGAAAGAACTCGGCAAAGAATACCGCCGTCTTAACGGTAAGGGTATGCCTGCCGAAATTATACTGATTGGCGGAGCCGCCATCATAGCCAATTACGGTTTTCGGGATATGACCACCGATGTGGATGCCGTTATTCACGCCGTATATTCTATGAAAGGTGCCATTAACTGTGTGGGGGATAAATACAATCTTCCAAACGGTTGGCTCAACACTGATTTTATGAATACCAACTCCTATACGCCAAAACTCAATGAGTTCTCCGTAAGATACAGGCAATTTGCCAATGTATTAAATGTCCGTACAGTTTCAGCGGAATACCTTGTTGCAATGAAGCTCTGCTCCGGTCGAAAGTACAAAAAGGACTTGTCCGATATTATCGGTATTCTGTATGAGCACGAAAAGCGTGGCACTCCGCTGACAATGGAAGATATTGACCGTGCCGTATGTAATTTGTATGGAGGTTGGGATAATATCCCCGATGATTCCGTATCGTTCATTGAGGAAACAATGAAAAACGGCAACTATGAAAAGGCGTATCAGGCGATCAGTGACGAGGAAAAGCGTTCAAAAGATCTTTTGGTGCAATTTGAAGCAGAGTATCCAAAGGTTACGAACACGGAAAACGTGAACACCATTTTGGAAAACCTAAAACGCAGGAAAAAGAAAGAACAGGAACGCTGACACTAAAATTTGCATTTATGCCCAACGGAGCATTATTACAGAAAAGGCATAAAAGCCTCTAACCCAAGACCGCAAAATCCATATATATGGGATCAGACAACGGTGAGGCATATTCTTGAAAATCGTCAGTACACAGGTTGCACCGTCAATTTCAAAAGCACATTTGTGAGTTTCAAAGTCAAGAAAAAAGTGCACATTCCCGAAGAAGAATGGCAGATCATCCCGAACACACAAGAGGCAATTATTGATGATGACACCTTTGAAAGAGTACAGGAACTCAGAAAGCACCGCCGCAGAAATACAGCGACGGGAAAAACGAGTATGTTTTCAGGGTTACTTTATTGTGCTGATTGCGGTTCTAAACTGTATTATTGTGCTTCAAAAAGCATTAAAGACGGACAGGAGTTTTACAGATGTTCGCAGTACAAAGAAAATCGCGGTTCCTGCACCATTCATTTTATTCGTGATTCGGTGCTGAAAAAATTGGTGCTTGATACGATACGGAAGGTTGCTAAGTATGTTCAAGAATTTGAACCGGTGTTTCTTTATCTCTTTGCAGAGCAAAATACGCTCGGCAGAGAAAAAAGCATCCGAAATATGAGGCAGAATATCGAGAAAGGCAAGACACGGATTAAAGAGCTCGATATGAGAGCTTGTAAAATAAAGTGTGTAAGTTAGAAAAATAACTTGCACACTTTTTGTAA
>CAVKHV010000083.1:0-5796 GCA_963656085.1 Agathobacter sp. | reverse complement strand
CTTACCGTCAGCGCTCAAACTACCGTCACCCTCATCTAACATCTAAAATCTAATGTCTAAAATCTAGAAATATACCGCACGTTCGCCGCCGATATACTTCGGGCGTGTGCGCGCCGCCACAACATTGGCTTCGCCGATATTTTTAACCGCAAGCCTTACCGGCACCGCCACTCTTTTTAAATGCATACCTATAAGCGTGTCGCCGATGTCAATTCCGGCGTCAGCTGCAATTTCCTCAACCATAGCGCAGTCAAGCGTATCAAATACCTTTGCGGCAAAACTTCCGCCTGCCGTCCGTATTGGGCGGACGTTAACCTCTTCTAACCCGTGCGCCGCGGCATACCCGCACTCTACCGCTATCGCGCGGTTAAGATGCTCGCAGCACTGCGCCGCAAGATATATGCCGTGTTTTTTAAGCACGGGGTAAACTCCGTCAAATATCGCAGCCGCAATTTCGGGACTTCTGAGCGTGCCGATTTTTTTGCCTGCAACCTCGCTTGTCGAGCAGCCTATTACAAGCAAACTCCCGCTTTTAAGCCCTGCCGCGGCGACAAGTTCTTCCGCCGCAGCCGCAGCCTGTGATTTGATAGTTTCAAGTTGTTCCATATCAGTCGCACATTCCTTTGTAAAGTCCGTTATCGGTCATTTCTCTTATTGCGTTTACTACCGTTTCTTTATCTTCTTTATATGTAACGCCGTACCATTTATCCTCGCTTGCCGCAACGCAAACCTGTTTTTCGCCGTTCTTAATAAGCGTGTCCACCACCGTCGGCAGATAGAATTCCGCCTTCGGCTCGTTAATATGTTCGGTCAGAAAAGATTTGAACTCGCGTTCGAGATAATCGAAAATATCCGGTGTAAATGCCCAAAAATTCATTGAAACCACCGTATCGGGCGAAAGTTTTTCCCCCGTATCCTCGCAAAAGCAGTCGCTTCCGATCTTTGTGTGCTCGGTCACGCTTTTAAGCCGCCCGTTTTCAACCTCGCAAACGCCGCGCGAAACATATCCGTTTTCCGTAACCGTATTTCCGAGGCGGAAACCGACCATACACCACTCGTCCCGCTTTAATGAGTCGATTGCGTGACGGTATGCGGCTTTGCCGTAAAAATCATCCGCATTTACGGCGGCGAACGGCTCTTTTACAACATCCTTACAGCAAAGCAGAGCGTGACCCGTGCCCCAGGGTTTTTCGCGCCCGTCGGGGCATACGAATCTCTGCGGAAGCACATCGGTCTCTTGAAAAACATATTCCACGTCTATCATTTTTTCGATTTTTTTGCCGACAAGTTCTTTAAAATCCTTTTCAATTGCGTGCTTGATTACAAAGACCACCTTGTTGAACCCGGCTGCCTTTGCGTCATAAACCGAGAAATTGAGTATCGCCTCTCCGTTTTTGCCGACAGGTTCAACCTGTTTAAGTCCTCCGAAACGGCTGCCCATACCTGCCGCCATTACTACAAGTGTTGCATTCATTTTTTATATTCCCCTTCAAAATTAATTTTAATTATCCTCATTATACTCCCTATTTCGGCTAATTTCAATATCGCTATTGAAATTAGGGGGGCGGTATGCTATAATTTAACCGAATAAATGTTCGGTTAAAGGGGGAACACGGCTTGTCAAGGGCAGCATTAAGCGAAAAACAGGCGGCAGTATATAAATTTCTTGTAAAGGAAATGTCGGGCGCGGTTCCGCCTACGGTGCGTGAGATATGCGCAGCTACGGGTATACGCTCTACCTCCACTGTGCACGCGGCTTTGCGCGTACTTGAAGAGGAAGGATATATTTCGAGGGACCCGCGCGCCTCGCGCGCTATAAGGGTAGAGGGCGCAGCGGAGTCGGCGCAGGTGCCGCTGCTCGGCAGGGTTACGGCAGGAAAACCGATACTTGCGGTTGAGGAAATTGAGGATTATATCCCTTACCCCGTAAAGCCGGGCGAAGCGGACAGCCTGTTTGCTTTGCGCGTGTGGGGGCTTAGTATGCGTGACGCCGGAATTCTGGACGGCGACCTTATAATAGCGGATAAGGACGCGTCGTATTCGGCGGGCGATATAGTCGTCGCCCTGATTGACGACGAAGCCACCGTAAAAACCCTGCGGTTTGAGGGCGGCAAGCCGTTCCTTATGCCCGAAAACCCCGATTTTGACCCTATCTATCCGCCCGACGGTCACCTTGAAATACTCGGTAAGGTCGTCGGCAGTTTCAGAAAATATTAAATTCGGGGGCAATATATGAAAAAGGTTTACATTTATACCGACGGCGCGTGTTCGGGCAATCCCGGACCCGGCGGCTGGGGCGCCGTACTTAAATACGGCGAAAACGAAAAACGCCTTTCGGGCGGCGAAGCGGACACGACCAACAACCGTATGGAACTCACCGCCTGTATTGAGGCGCTTGCCGCTTTAAAAGAACCCTGCGAGGTCGAACTGACTACCGACTCAAAATATGTATGCGATTCGGTCAACAAAGGCTGGGTCTACGGCTGGAAAAGAAACGGCTGGAAAAAAAGTGATAAAAAACCTGCGTTAAATACCGACCTTTGGGAAAAACTGTTATCACAGCTTGCCGTTCATAAGGTCAGTTTTAACTGGATAAAAGGGCACGCAGGGCACAGGGAAAACGAAATTTGCGACTCCCTTGCTGTCGCAGAGTGGCAAAAATTAAAAAAATAACGGGGAAATTTAAAAAAAGACTTGATAACTATACCAAAAAGGTATACAATATAGACCGTAAATTAAACAAGGCGTTTGATTAAAGGTTGGATAGCCGCAAAAGCGGCAGAATGGAGAGCGAGGACGTTATGTCAAAGCGATTTATATATGCGGATAATGCCGCAACCACAAAACTTGATCCGCAGGCGCTTGAGGCGATGATGCCGTACCTTACGGACGAATACGGCAACCCGTCAAGCCTGTATGACTTCGGTCAGCGCGCACGCGCCGCGGTTGACGCCGCAAGAGCCAAGGTCGCAAAAGCGATAGGCGCCGACGCAAATGAAATATATTTCACCAACGGCGGAAGCGAAAGCGATAACTGGGCGATCAAGGGCATTGCGCATAAAATGGCAAAAAAAGGAAAGAAACACATAGTATCGTCTGCGTTTGAGCATCATGCGGTTCTTCATACCCTTGAAAGTCTTGAAAAAGAAGGGTTTGAAGTCACCCTGCTGCCCGTTCACGAAAACGGTATCGTTCGTGTTTCGGAACTTAAAAGGGTGCTCAGGGATGACACCGCACTTGTCACCGTTATGTTTGCCAACAACGAGATCGGCACTGTTCAGCCGATTGCCGAAATCGGCGAAATATGCCGCGAAAAGGGTATTGTTTTTCACACCGATGCGGTTCAGGCGGTCGGAAACGTACACATTGACGTCAAGGCGATGAACATTGATATGCTTTCAATGTCCGGTCATAAATTTCACGGACCCAAGGGAACGGGTGCGCTTTATATAAGAAAAGGAATCGTTATCCCGAATTTGGTTGACGGCGGCGCACAGGAACGCGGACGACGCGCAGGAACAGAAAACACACCCGGCATTGTGGGTATGGGATACGCCATTGAAAAGGCTTGCAGCACAATTGACGAGCGCGAAAAGAAAATGCGCGAAATAAGCAACAGGGTTATCGACGGTGCTTTAAAAATTGAAAAAAGCCGCCTGAACGGCGACCGTGAACAAAGGCTGCCCGGCAACGTCAACATCTCTTTTGAAGGGGTTGAGGGCGAATCGCTGATTTTGCTGCTTGATTCCGAGGGGATATGTTCTTCGTCGGGCTCGGCATGCACGTCGGGTTCGCTTGACCCGAGCCACGTTCTGCTGGCTATCGGGCTTAAACACGAAGTAGCGCACGGCTCGCTGCGCCTTACTTTCTCTGACGGCAACACGTTGGAGGACGCCGACAGAATTCTGGAAGTCCTGCCGGGAATAATTGACAGGCTGCGTAAAATGTCTCCGCTTTGGGACAGAATAAAACAGGAAGAAGCAAATAACTGACAGGAAGGGGAATTTTTATGTATACCGAACAGGTAATGGATCATTTTATGCACCCGAGAAATATGGGTGAAATCGAAAATGCAGACGGCGTGGGCGAAGTCGGCAACGCCAAATGCGGCGATATAATGAAAATGTTTTTGAAGATCGACGGCGGCGTGATAACCGACTGCAAATTTAAAACCTACGGCTGTGCCTCCGCTATCGCCACATCTTCAATCGCCACCGAAATGATAAAAGGTCACACGGTTCAGGAAGCCGTCGGACTTTCAAACAAAGCGGTTGTTGAGGCTTTGGGCGGTCTGCCGGCACATAAAATTCACTGCTCTGTACTGGCAGAGCAGGCGATAAAAGCCGCATTACGCGATTATTACCAAAAACAGGGCATAGACCCCGATCCGATTCTCGGCAAAGAGTGCGAAGATTGCGGCTGTGAGCATTGCGCGAAGTAATACTTCAATAAAAGTCAGTTCGCGAAATCCTGACTTTAAATAAAACTAAGGGGCAATTTATATGCAAAAAACCGATATTAAAAAAATAACAACGGCGGCTGTTATTGCCGCCGCTTACGCCGCCGTTACCTATGTTACCGCCGGTTTGGGGCTTGCCTACGGTGCCGTACAGTTCAGGATAGCGGAGGCATTTTTTGTTTTCACGGCGTTTACCCCGTCTGCCGCCGCCGGACTTACGCTCGGCTGTGCGCTTGCCAACATTTTCAGTCCTTACGGACTTATAGACATAACGCTCGGTGCGGCAGCAACCCTTATTTCCTGCATAATAACAAGATTTTTGTTTCTGCGGTTTAAAAAAAGCGCGGTGTTTTTCACACCGCTGGTGCCCACCCTGATAAACGCGCTGGCGGTGGGCGCTGAAATAGCCTATCTTGCCGCACCGTCAACCTCCTCCGCATTCGGGGATATGTTTTTTATAACCGCGGCGCAGGTCGGCGCAGGCGAAGCGGCGGTCTGTTTCGTACTCGGAATTCCGCTTTTTTACCTTGTAAAACGGATAAAACTGTTTGAGCGATAGGGCGGTTTTGCGGCTGCGACCTGTTTTTCGGATTTCAGCCGAGTATTTCCCAGTAAAATTTGCGGCTGCAAACGGGAAAATCATCCGATACGCCGTGCTCGGGGTCGTAAAACACGCCCTCGCGGTAAAGCGACCAGTGCCAGCACCTCGGCGTTTCAAGACTTAGTATACATATGGGCGGCAGTTCGTTTTTGCGGACTGCCGCTTTTCTTTTTTTATCGTAAATTATTCCGTGCCTGTCCAGTGTTGCAAACATCTCGGCAAGGGTCGTTTCGCGGTCGTTGCACAGTTCGGCGGCAATCGTTTCGGCACTCTCGCCTGTCAGCATTGCAAGAACCGCCTGACCGCACTGCAGATCGGTCGGTTCGTGTATGTATTCGGTTTTTGCCGCGAGCGACATAAAAAACACCGCCTTTCGTGTGTTTACCGTCAGCGTATAAACCGCCGTCAATCTGTCAAACTACCGTTGCCATTCGGCGGTTTACCGCCCTTGCCTCCCTCTGATGAGGGAGGCGGATTTGCCGCAGTCAAAGACGGAGGGAGAGATACCGAAGGCTAACTGTAACCACCGACCGAGGCGGCAGCGCCGCCCTTGCCTCCACCTGACGGGGTGCGGGTGTCCGGTGGACACCTCTGCGAAGCAGAAGCACCGACCGAGGCGGCAGCCGAGACGGTGTCAAAACGAAGTTTTGACGGAGGGGGAGATAACTAAGACTGACGGCAACCTTATTTCTTTATACATTTGAGTTTTTAAGTTATTACGGCAAACTGATAACAG
>CAVKHV010000082.1:0-5929 GCA_963656085.1 Agathobacter sp. | reverse complement strand
ACAAGCGATTTTTCGTCCACACGGATACCCATTGACGAAAGTTCTATCGGCTTTTCAAGCAGGTCGTTCCAGAAAAGCAGGTCGCCGTTAAGCGCCCAATCGTCATAGTCGGGCGCTCTGCCGTCGTGCTTAATTCCGCTTTTAAGCAGGTCGCCTATCTGCATAACAAACACGGTTTTATGCTCGCGCACGAAGTTCATTTCACGTTCTTTCGGGGCAAGGTCGGGGTAAAGGTCCTCAAGTTCCTGTGATGTTATAAAGGTGACCTCGCCGCAAAGTTCGTTTGTAAGCGCGGGGAACTCGCGGTGAACCGCCGCCTCGGTGTTCTTTATCGCGCCCACGATCTTTTTGACCGTATCTTTCAAAAATTCTATGTTGCGCTGCTCGCGCGTAATGACCTTTTCCCAGTCCCACTGGTCGACAAAAATCGAATGGTCGTTATCCATATCGTCGTCGCGGCGAATAGCGTTCATATCGGTATAAAGCCCCTCGCCTGCGGCAAATTTATATTTGCCGAGCGCCATACGCTTCCATTTGGCAAGCGACTGCACAACTTCAGCCTCGTCGCCCGTTTCTTTTATATCAAACTCGACCTTGCGCTCTACGCCGTTAAGGTCGTCGTTAATTCCGCTGCCTTTTTTTACAAAAAGCGGCGCGCTGATACGCTCAAGATTTAACGCCTTGCAGAGCTCGGCTGAAAACATATCCTTAACCACTTTTATGGCGCGGTGGGTTTCGCGCGGCGTGAGTACCGAAACATAACCCTCTTTTATTTTAAGTGATTTCATTATTTTTCTCCCTTTCGCCGACGGTATTACCAGAATACATCGGGGTCGTTGACCATATTAAACTTTTTGCAAAGGCGTTCGTCCCAGTCAAGGGAGTTAAAGTCCTTGTTGAGCTGCAATACTTTAAGCACATAACGGTCATATTCCAGTTTGGTTATATGGTTTATAACGGCGTTCACGCCCATACTTTCGTTGCCGTCACCGTCGCAGGCGGTAAGGCGGTAGGTAGCGTGTTCCGCCGCGGCAAAGTTGAAGTTATCGCGGAATTCCCCGCCCGTTATTCCCTTTGCGACCGCCGTGTACACACTGTCGTTATCGGTTGCGCGGTAAAGGTTGTATTTAACGCCGTCGCGCGCGTCCCAGGTAAGGGTGAGGGTATCGCGGTCGGCTTTAAAGTTTTCGGGCGCGGCGATGTAAACAAGTTCCGGTATACCCGTAATTTCGTAACTTTCGCCCTTATTTGTCGGGAAAGATATCTTATTTTCGGCAATCACGGTCGGGTCAAGGGTCGCCTTGCCTGCAAGCTTGACCTTAACGCCCGGCGTACCGATTTTGGGGTACTTGACGGTGCAGGTTTCCCCTGCGCGCGAAGTGATTACTATCCGTTTGGCAGAGCCGTTTTCCCAATCAATATCCACCTTGAAGTTGCCCCTTGCAACCAGGCCTTTAACCGAGCCGCTGTTCCATTTTTGCGGAAGCGAGGGAAGAATATTGATAAACCCTTCGTGACTTTGCAACAGCATTTCGGTCACGCCTGCGGTGCCGCCGAAGTTGCCGTCTATCTGGAACGGGGGGTGGAAATCCCAAAGATTTTTAAGTGTGCGCTTGCCGAGCAGGGCGCGGAACAGTTTATACGAACGGTCGCCGTCGCCGGTTCTTGACCAGGCGCAAAGGCGGTGCGCCAGCGCCCAGCCCGTTGAATCGTCGCCGCGGCAGTCAAGCGTTATTTTAGCCGCGTCTGTCAGCGCCGGGGTCTCGCTTCCTATCTGTGTGCCGGGGTAGAGCGCAACAAGCTGCGAAATGTGCCTGTGGAAATATTCGCCCACTTCGCCGTACATT
Organism: Agathobacter sp.; assembly: GCA_963656085.1. Taxonomy (GTDB): domain Bacteria; phylum Bacillota; class Clostridia; order Oscillospirales; family Acutalibacteraceae; genus CAVALG01. The sequence continues at coordinate 4,082 of CAVKHV010000082.1, read as the reverse complement.
TTTTCTTCTTCGTATTCCTTTATCTGACCCGAAAGTCCTACCAAAATCGGGCGGTATTTGTCGATCTGCTCGCGCTGAACCTTAACCGCCGCGTTATCTTCGCCCAATATGTCGGCTGCCTGCAAAAAGTCCTTGCCGTTTTCGTAGATCATCTGCTGATCGAACGAGCAGCCTACGGTCTGGTAATAGCACGGGTTGGCAACATACGGACCCTGCACTATCTGTTCGGGCGAAGCCGAGAAAGAGGTGAGCCACTTGCCGTCATAATTTCTTACGGTCTTGGTTAAGAATTTTGACATACTCATAAGGGTCGGGTAGGTGCTGTTTTTAAGGATATCCTTATCCTGCGTGAAGTCGTACTGATCCCAAAACAGTTTGGTTGTAAGTCCGCCCGTTCCGGGGCCCGAATGTCCGCCCGGCGCGGCTATCAGGTAAGGGTAACTTGCCGTGCCGATAGTCCAGCCGCATTCGCCCGGCGTGGGGTCGGCATTTTCGGGATTTTTACGCTCTATGTAACTTGTGGCTATCCTTTCCGCCTCGGGGCGGAAGGCAAAATTAAAGTTCCTGTACGCCTCAAAACATTCGCCGAGGTCGGTATTAAAAGCGGGCCAGTAGTTCATTTGAACATTTATGTTGTGCCAGTAACCTGCGCCCCAGGGCGACCAGTCGTAACAGGTCCAGATACCCTGTAAGTTAGCGGGCAGCGTGTCGGGTCGTGAGGACGATATAAGCAGATATCTGCCATACTGGTAATAAAGCATTTCAAGGTACGGCTCGTCCGTTCCGTCACCGTATCTTTTAAGCATTTCGTCGGTATGCCCCGTGGGTTTTCCGCCGCAGAGCGAGAGATCCACCCTGCCGAAAAGCGCAGAATAATCGTCCGTATGGCGGCGGCGTATTTCATCATAAGATTTTCCGTTTACCGATTTTATAATCTTTTCTGTATTCGGCATCGGGTCAAAATCGCGCAGTTTTTTTTGCGGGTCTTTTTCGGTAAACGCGCGGGAAGTGAGTTCATAATTGGTGGTAAGCGCAAAGTAAATTTCGGCGTATGTTGCGCCGCTTACGGTATAGCCCTCTGTATCGTGGGTGGTTTTACCGTCGGTTTTAAGGGTCAGAACACCGGCAAAACGCAGGTTATAGTACACCATACGCCCGACAAGTTTAATTTCGTCCTTGTTTACGGTCTTTTTGCCCTCTCTGCCGCATTTTTCGGCAAGCGCCATATCCTTTGTACGCTCAAAAACCTCTTTGGAGTATTTTTTTATGTAGGCGATATCGGGCGTTACTTTAAATGCAAGCGCGCCCTTTTTATCGGCTGTTATGCGGCACGCCAGTACACGGTCGGGGTGCGAAGTGAAATATTCACGCTCGTAATGTACGCCGCCGCAGTCGTACTTAACAAAGGCAACCGCATTGTTAAGGTCAAGTCCGCGCACGTAATTTTCGGCATTTCCGTGTTCAAAATGTATGCGGATATCGCCGAATGACGAAAGACCGCCCGCCTCCTGCCAATTCTGCAGCGAGTTTTCGGTTATCTGCAAACGCTCATCCGTAATTCCGCCGAAAACATTAACGCCTATAAACCCGTTGCCTATCGGCAAAGATTCGGTTTCCCAGCCTGTGTAACTGTCCTCTGCCGGTGCGGCATAGGTCATAATAAGTTTTTCCATACATTTTCCTCCGACTTTGTATGTTTATAATTCAATCCGATTTCAACTGCCGGATTTTATTCCGAATAATCGGGCGGCGTTTTCGCGGTTTGCCGCAAAAACCTCCTCCCTTGTAACCCCTTTTATTTCCGCAATTTTTTCGGCAACGCGGCATATGTAAGCCGAGTTGTTTACCTGCCCGCGGTAGGGTTCGGGCGCCATATAAGGCGCGTCGGTTTCAAGCAGGATCTTATCAAGCGGAATTTGGGCAGCTGCCGCTTTAAGTTTTTTGGAGTTTTTAAAGGTTATAACTCCGCCGATACCTATGTAAAGTCCCAATCGGCAAACCTCGCGCGCGGTTTCGGCACTGCCCGAAAAACAGTGCAGTACGCCCGTCGGGCGGTGCTTTTGCAAAAGGGTCAGCATATCCTCTGTACTGTCGCGGCTGTGCAGGATAACGGGCATATCGGCGGCTTTTGCAAACAGCAGTTGATTTTCAAGGCAGGATATCTGCGCCGCCCTGTTATCGTTGCGCCAATGGTAGTCAAGCCCGATTTCACCTATCGCAACGCACTTTTTATCAGCCTTTATAAGCGCCGCCAGACGCTCGCCGTCAAACGGGTCGCTTAAATCGACCGATTCGGGGTGGATACCCAAAGCCGAATACACAAAGCCGTACTTTGCCGCAAGTTCACTGCACTTTTCCGCCGAGCCGTAAAGGTCGACCGCGCAGTTTATAACCGCGCCTACGCCGAGTTTCGGCAGTTCCGACAATATTTCGCCGCGCGCCCCGTCAAACTTTTCGTCGTCATAATGGGCGTGGGTGTCAATTATCTCGCATGGCTGCGCAGGGTTTTCGAGCAGTATTTCCATGAGTTTTTACCTTACCTTGCTGCCGGGTGCAATACCGTCGCAGAAAATCACCTTAATGCCGTCGTCCGAGTCGGCTGCAAGTATCATACCGTTGCTTTCAACGCCGCAAAGCACGGCGGGTTTAAGGTTGGCAACCACTATAACGGTGCGGCCTTTAAGTTGTTCGGGGGTGTAATACTGCGCTATGCCCGAAGCCACGGTGCGGGGCGTGCCCGAACCGTCGTCAAGCGTGAGTTTAAGCAACTTTTTAGTTTTTTTTATCGGCTCGCAATCGGTGATAAGCGCTGTGCGGAGTTCGACTTTTGCAAAGTCGGATATTTCAATCTGCGGCAGGGTGACAACGCCCTCCGTCTTTTCGCTTTTTGCCGATTTTGCGGCTTCTTTTGCCTTTTTCTCGTTTTCTTCGGCAATTTCTTTAAGCACTTTTGCAGAGTCAATTCGTGCAAAAAGCGGCTGTTCCTTGCCTACGGCGAATTCGCTCGCGGCGCCGAAGTCTTTTTCCTTTACGTCCGTGCAAAGTTGGGCAAATATTTTACCGCAGCATTCGGGGCAGAACGGCTCAAACATAACCGCCAGCAGGCGTATGCTTTCAAGCAGATTGTAAAGCACCGCACTAAGGCGAGCCGAGCGGCTTTCGTCCTTTGCAAGCGCCCACGGCATTGTTTCGTCAATATATTTATTGCAGCGGCGTGCAAACGCCATAATTGCGTCCGCCGCGTCGGCGCTGCGGTAAGCGTCCATAAGTTTGTGGTATTTATCCAGCGTGTCGGCTGCGGCAGCCGCAAGTTCTTTGTCAAGCGGTTCACACTCGGTCGGTTTGCAGACCTTGCCGCCGAAATATTTGTTGGTCATTGCAATGCTGCGGTTAACAAGGTTGCCGAGCGTGTTCGCAAGGTCGGAATTATAGCGCGCAATGAAATTTTCGTAGGTGATAACGCCGTCCTGCGCAAAAGGAATTTCGCTTAAAAGGTAGTAACGCACCGCGTCAACCCCAAAACGGTCGGCAAGGTCGTCGGCATATATCACGTTGCCTTTGGATTTTGACATTTTGTCTTCGCCCGACAAAAGCCACGGGTGCGCCAACACCTGACGGGGCAAGGGAAGCCCCAGCGCCATAAGTATAACGGGCCAGTATATCGTGTGGAAACGGACAATATCCTTGCCGATAACATGTAGGTCGGCAGGCCAGTATTTATCGTAAAGGTCGCCCGTGTTGCCGTCGGGGTCGTAGCCCAGACCCGTAATATAGTTTGAAAGTGCGTCGATCCATACATATATAACGTGCTTCGGGTCAAATTCAACCGGTATTCCCCATTTAAAACTGCTGCGCGAAACGCAAAGGTCCTGCAATCCGGGTTTGATGAAATTGTTTATCATCTCGGCGCGGCGTGATTCCGGCACAAAAAGGTCGGGCGTGTTTTCGTAATATTCTATAAGTTTGTCGCCGTATTTTGAAAGGCGCAGGAAGTACGCCTCTTCTTTAGCGTCAACACATTCGCTGCCGCAGTCGGGGCATTTTCCGTCATTTAACTGCGAGGGGGTGAAAAAAGATTCGCA
>CAVKHV010000081.1:0-6049 GCA_963656085.1 Agathobacter sp. | reverse complement strand
CTTGGGAACAGCGTAAGTTGGGGGATAACATTGTTGAATACACGGAAGTGACTACTGAAAACAATCAGTATCCGCCATTGACTTCATCAAGAAAAGGCATATTTCTTCAAACAGAATATTTTGCAGGAAATCAAATAGCCTCAGTTGACAACACTGGCTATAACATCGTGCCGTATGGATATTTTACATATCGTCATATGTCAGATGATGAAATTTTCCATTTCAATATTAATGACATCGTGGAAAACGGCATAGTTAGTACACTTTATCCTGTATTTACGACCGATGAGAATTTGGATTCACGTTACTTACAATATCAGTTGAATTATGGTCATGAATTTGCGAAGTTCGCTATTCTACAAAAACAAGGTGGCTCTCGTACATATATGTACCTTAACAAGCTAAAACAGTTGTCTCTCACAATGCCGAAATCTGTTGAGGAACAAAAAGCTATTTCTGCATTTTTTATGAACCTTGACCACCTCATCACCCTTCATCAGCGTGAGTTAGAAAAGCTCCAAAATATCAAGAAATCTATGCTTGAGAAGATGTTCGTTTAAGGAGGAACGAGAAATGGGAATCATAACTTTATATCACGGAACTCCCGACAAGATCGTCGTTCCCCAATACGGCGGCGGTGATGAAAAGCACGACTATGGAAAGGGCTTTTATCTGACGGAGAGTGTTGAACTTGCCAAAGAATGGGCGGTCTGCCGTCCCAACGATACAAACGGATGGGTTCATAAGTATGAACTTGAAACCGATGGGCTGAAGATATTGGATTTTCAGCAGAGAGATGTCCTTGCGTGGCTTGCCGAGCTGATGAAGCACAGGGACGCCGCTGATTCCAAGAGATACCGTATGCTTGCAAAGAAGTTTATCGAGAAATACGGCGTTGATACAAGCGATTACGATGTGATTCGTGGTTGGAGAGCCAATGCTTCTTACTTCTACATTGCAAAGGAGTTTGTGCGGGACAACATCGACATCGACATTCTCGAAGAACTGCTTTCGTTGGGAGGTTTGGGCATCCAATACTGCCTCAAATCCGAAGCAGCATATGCCAAACTGACCGAAAAGCAAGATGAGTTGCTTTCCGTCCCCTATGCTGAGTTTAATGACAGGTACAATCAGAGAGATGTGGCGGCAAGAAAAAATATGCGTGATCTTGTTGATTCCGATGCAAACAAGGTTACAAAGGTGTTCAGCACTTTGTTTGAGAGGTGATGATAATGCGGGCGTATTCAGAAGAATACTTAAACGATGTGGTTGAAAGCCAAGGCAAGCTCTTTGATCTTGTGGCGCAGGAATATCCTGATAAGGATACCGAGGAGTTCATTAACACTTATATGGCAAGCAAGACAAGAAAGAGCATTGACGAAGCAAAAGCCTATGTCAATACAATGGATGCAAAAGAACTTTGGGCTTATTTCACCGAAACGGAAAACTATCATCTGCGGGAAGGCAAGGCGATAGAAGGGTTTATGCCGTCTTGGATTGGGGAGTTCTATGCCTATTACCAGTGGTACTATAACTTGCCGAGTGCAGAGCTTGTCAAGAAAATCCCTGTGTCCTTTTTGAAAAAAGCATATGCCGGACTTCACGACTTGGAACTTGATTTGGCAGTAAAAAAAGTGGGTGAAGTGTGATGGCTGTTATTTGCTTTCACAATCCGAATGAAGAAAACGGATATTTAAGCAACTGGTATCCATCCATATTTACGCTGAATGGTGTCACCTTTTCCTCAATGGAGCAGTATATGATGTACCGTAAGGCGATCTGCTTTGGCGATGATAAAGTCGCCGCACAGATCCTTGCCACGGAAGATGTTGCCGAAATCAAAGCTCTTGGACGGCTTGTGTCCGGCTATGACGAGAACCTATGGAACGGTGTCCGACAGATTGTTGTCTATGAGGGGCTTTTGGCAAAGTTTTCGCAGAACTCTGACTTGAGGGAACAGTTGAAAGGTACAGGGCAGGCGTTTCTCGCAGAGTGTGCAGTAAAAGACCGGATATGGGGTATCGGTCTGTCAATGCACGACCTTAACAGGCTTGATCGGGCAAAATGGCAGGGTCAAAACCTGCTGGGTTATGCCCTTATGATGGTGCGTGAAAGGCTGTAATCAACATATTCTTGGGAACAGCGTAAGCTCGGAGATATTGCTGACATTGTGGGTGGCGGAACCCCAAGTACAGGAAATCCGAGCTATTGGGACGGTGAGATTGATTGGTACGCACCTGCTGAAATTGCAGACCAAATCTATGCAAATTCGAGTCAGAAAAAGATAACCGCCTTGGGTTATGAGAATAGTTCAGCAAAAATGCTTCCTCCCAGCACAGTCCTGTTTACATCTCGTGCTGGGATTGGGAAAACCGCCATTTTAACCCGAAAAGGCTGTACTAATCAGGGATTTCAGTCCATTGTTCCACATCGTGGAGAGCTTGACTCTTACTTCATTTTTTCCCGAACCGAAGAATTAAAACGGTATGGAGAGTTTGTTGGGGCTGGATCAACTTTCGTCGAGGTTTCAGGAAAGCAAATGGCGGCGATGGAGCTGATGATGCCGCCAACGATGCGAGAACAGCAGACTATTGGAGGTTTCTTTCAGCAGTTCGACAACCTTATCACCCTTCATCAGCGTGAGCATTTGCGCTTGTACCCTAAAATAAACCTTTGCGTGAAAGGCTGCTTTCACCGCAGAGAGGAGGAAATCGAATGACATTCCAAAAAGAAGCGGACTTTGAGGAAGCCCTAATTAAAGTCTTAGCGGATAAAGGCTGGGAAAAAGAAGTTATCAAGAACCCAACCGAACAAGACCTCATCCGAAATTGGGCAAAGATCCTGTACGATAACAACCGTGGAATTGACCGCTTGAATAACTATCCTCTAACGGACGGCGAAATGCAGCAGATTATCGAGCAGATCACAGAACTCCGAACTCCGTTAAAACTCAATGGCTTTATCAACGGTAAAACTGTGTCCATAAAGCGTGATAACCCTGATGATAAGCTCCATTTTGGCACTGAAATCAGCTTGAAAATATATGACCGCAGAGAGATCGCCGCTGGACAGAGCCGGTATCAAATCGTACAGCAACCAGTTTTTCCGAGCAAGTCAAAAATGCTGAATGACCGTCGTGGTGATTTGATGCTGCTCATCAATGGTATGCCGGTCATACATATCGAGCTGAAGCGCAGCGGTGTCCCCGTCAGTCAAGCGTATAATCAGATTGAGAAATACTCATATGAGGGCGTTTTTACAGGACTGTTCTCGCTCGTTCAGGTGTTTGTTGCAATGAACCCTGAAGAAACTCGCTATTTTGCTAACCCCGGTCCCGACGGAAAATTCAACACGGATTATTATTTCCATTGGGCAGACTTCAACAACGAACCAATCAATGATTGGAAAGCTATTGCCTCCTCTCTGCTTTCCATCCCTATGGCACACCAGCTCATCGGGTTCTATACCGTTGCCGATAATGCTGACGGTGTTCTGAAGGTGATGCGAAGCTATCAGTACTACGCAGCCAGCGCCATATCCGATGTGGTATCTAAGACAAAATGGGATAGCGGAAAACAGCGTGGCGGCTATATTTGGCATACCACCGGTTCAGGCAAGACTATGACGAGTTTCAAGTCAGCTCAGTTGATTGCAAACTCCAATGATGCTGATAAAGTCATCTTCCTTACCGACCGTATCGAGTTAGGAACCCAGTCACTCAAGGAGTATCGGGCATTTGCAGATGAAAATGAAACAGTGCAGGCAACAGAGAACACCTATGTCCTTTTGTCAAAGCTGAAGAGTAACGCCACAGCAGATACCCTGATCGTCACTTCTATTCAGAAGATGAGCAATATCCGGGATGAGGACGGTGGACTTAATGCCAGCGACATCGAAATAATCAACGGCAAGCGACTTGTCTTTATCGTTGATGAAGCCCATCGCTCGACCTTCGGAGATATGCTCTCAATCATCAAGGAAACATTTCCTAATGCGATTTTCTTCGGTTTCACCGGAACACCGGTGTTTGAGGAGAACGCAAAGAAAAACAATGCCCAAACAGATGTGTTTGGCAATGAACTTCATAGATATAGCATTGCTGATGGTATCAGGGATAAGAATGTGCTTGGATTTGATCCTTATAAAGTCTTGACTTTCCGTGATAAGGATGTCCGCAAAGTGGTTGCTTTGGAAAAAGCAAAAGCAGCAACCGAAGAAGAAGCAATCAGCGATCCGAAAAAGGCAAAAATATTCTATGAGTATATGGACTCCTCCACCGTCAAGATGGCAGGTTTCTTAGGCGATGACGGCAAGTGGGTCAAGGGCATTGAGGATTATCTTCCAAAGACCCAGTACCTTTCATCGGAGCATCAAAGCAAGGTTGTTGAGGACATTCAAGAAAACTGGCTTACTTTGAGCCATAACGGAAAATTCCACGCAATCTTTGCAACGAGCAGCATCCCCGAAGCAATAGACTACTATCGACTGCTGAAGGCTGCAATGCCGGGACTCAGAATCAGTTGCCTTTTTGACCCGAATATCAGCAATGAAGATGGCGACTACAAGGAATACAAAGGTCAACCGATTGCCTTTTATAAAGAACAAGGCTTGGTCGAAATTCTCACAGACTATAAAACTATGTATGGTCAGGAGTTTTCGCTTGCTACGCACGCTCGTTTCAAAAAAGACCTTTCTCTACGACTTGCCCACAAAGAACAATATAAGCGGATCGAAAGAGAGCCTGAAAAGCAACTCGACCTCTTGATCGTAGTGGATCAGATGCTTACCGGCTTTGACTCTAAGTGGGTCAATACGCTGTATATGGACAAGATGCTGGAGTACGAGAACATCATTCAGGCGTTCTCCAGAACCAACAGACTATTCGGACCCGATAAGCCTTTTGGCATAATCAGATATTATCGCAAGCCGCATACAATGGAGCAGAATGTGAGCAAAGCAGTTAAGCTCTATTCCGGCGACAGACCGATAGGTCTGTTCGTTGAAAAACTGTCTTACAACCTCGGAAAGCTCAACTCTGTGTTTGATGACATTGTCTATCTGTTCAAAAATGCTGGTATCCCTGACTTTGAAAAGCTACCTGCGGACGGAACGGTAAGAGCTAAGTTTGCCTCACTGTTTAGAGATTTCAACGGATACCTTGAAGCTGCTAAAATTCAAGGATTTAGGTGGGACAAACACACCTACTCGTTCAAGGACGAGGAAAGCAGTAAAACGATTGAGATTGCAATGGAGTTCGATGAGAACGCATTTTTGATTTTGGCACAGCGTTATAAAGAGCTTTCCGCTGCTTCTACCGATGATCCCGGATCACAAGACATAGATATCCCATACGATCTTGTTGGATACCTGACTGAAATTGACACAGGGGTTATCGATGCTGATTATATGAACAGTCGCTTCGATAAGTACCTCAAATTGATTAGACAGGAAGGTTCGTCCGAGGAATCTATTGAGCAGGCAAAGGCAGAACTTCACAAGACCTTTGCTGCCCTAACGCAAGAGGAGCAGAAATACGCAAACATCTTTCTGCACGACATTGAGCGAGGCGATGTCATTGCCGAGGACGGGAAAACGCTTCGTGACTACATCACTGAGTATCAATTCAGGGCAAAAGATGACCAACTTCACCGTTTTGCGACAATCTTCGGTCTTGATGAGGATAAACTCAGAAATATGATGGGGCTTAACCTTAATGAAGCGACTATCAATGAGTTTGGTAGGTTTGATGAGCTGAAAAAGAGCGTCGATAAATCCAAAGCAAAAGCGTTCTTTGAAGCATACGAACAAACCAAGTTGATTCCGCCCAAGGTCAATATGAAAACGGATCAGCTTTTGCGGCAGTTCATTCTTACCGGTGGATTTGAGGTTGATATGCCGTGATGAGGGACAATACCGCTAAAACGAGTCGAAAAATGAAAAAATATGCGGTTTCAACAAGAGAGTCAAGGTGTTTCCTTGGCTCTTTTTCTTTTTCTTGGGAACAGCGTAAGTTGGGGGATAACATTGTTGAATACACGGAAGTGACTAC
>CAVKHV010000080.1:0-6106 GCA_963656085.1 Agathobacter sp. | reverse complement strand
CGCCACGATATAAATTCTGATTCTTGTACCGTTAAAGTGTGTTTACACAAAATTCGAAGAAGAGCCGGTTTTACTATTGCATTTGACGGGTGGATATTTGTTTTTACGGTTGCGTGTATAACAAATTAAGCTTTGCCGACAGAACCGAAGAGTTCCATCTTCTCTTTAACCGTTTCTTTAATTGCTTCAAATCCCGGTGCGAGAAGTTTTCTCGGGTCAAAGCCCTTGCCCTCAAGGTCTTTGCCTTCTTCAATGTATTTTCTTGTAGCAGCGGCAAATGCCAACTGGCACTCGGTATTTACATTGATCTTGGAAACGCCCAAAGATATAGCCTTTTTGATCATATCCGCCGGTATACCCGTGCCGCCGTGAAGGACAAGCGGCATTGTGCCTGTTAGTTCCTGAATTTTAGCCAATGTTTCAAATGACAGACCTGCCCAGTTTGCCGGGTATTTACCGTGAATATTACCGATGCCTGCTGCAAGCATTGTTACACCGAGGTCGGCAATCATTTTACATTCGTTGGGGTCGGCAATTTCGCCGCCGCCGATGACACCGTCTTCTTCGCCGCCTATCGCGCCTACTTCAGCTTCAAGCGAAAGACCTAATTTGTTACAGGTTGCGACAAACTCTTTGGTTTTTTCGATATTTTCTTCAATCGGATAATGTGAGCCGTCAAACATAACCGAAGAAAATCCTGCGGCGATGCATTTTTTAACGCCTTCGTAGGATCCGTGGTCAAGGTGAAGTGCAACCGGAACGGTTATATTGAGTTCTTCAATCATTGCCTTTACCATATCGGCAACGGTTTTGAAGCCGCACATATATTTACCTGCACCTTCGGATACACCCAAAATTACGGGTGAATTCAATTCCTGTGCGGTTAAAAGGATCGCCTTAGTCCATTCAAGGTTGTTGATGTTAAACTGACCGACGGCATATTTGCCTGCTTTTGCTTTTTCAAGCATTTCTTTTGCTGAAACCAACATTTATTTACGCCTCCATAATTATTTATCCGTGGCAATAATGAGCCGAATACTTTGAGCCCAATGCCCGTACACTAACAGTTTAAAACAAAACGCCGCAAAAATCAAGAGATACGCACCATATTTTTAAAAAGTTTGTGAAAACAGTGAATTCCCAAAGTAAATTCCACTGTGGAATTTACTTTGGGAATTCACTCAATAATATTCTTAACTTAAATATCAGTAATTATTATAATTGGTACTTTTAATTTGAAGAAAAGTTTGGTATAATAACAACGCATACATAAAAATCAGACGGAGAATAGTATGAATTTTCGTGAAATAGCGGTAAGCGTACCGCAAAAAGATTGTGACACGGCGGCTGCAATAGCAAATATGGTCGTGCCCTACGGTATATATGTTGAAGATTATTCCGACCTTGAGCAGGGTGCCGAAGAAATAGCGCATATTGACCTTATTGATGAGCAACTGCTTAACAAGAACCGCGATATCTGCATTATACATATCTATATAACCGAGGAAGAAAACGCTGCCGAGGCGCTGGCGTTTTTAACCGAACGTTTTGCGGCGGCGGGAATTGACTTTACGGTAAACGAGGGCAATGTGAACGACGCCGACTGGCGCGATAACTGGAAGAAGTTTTTTAAGGTGACCGACATAGGCAAGCGCCTTGTTATCAGACCGAGTTGGGAAGATTACGAAAACCGCGGCAATAAGGCGGTGCTTAATATCGACCCCGGCGCGGCATTCGGTACGGGTACGCACGCAACAACAAAGATGTGCCTTGAACTTTTGGACAAATATACTCAAAGCGGGAACAGGGTTCTTGACATAGGGTGCGGCAGCGGTATACTGAGCATTGCCGCCGTACTTTTGGGTGCGGAAAGAGCCGTGGGCGTAGATATTGACGCTACCGCTGTCCGCGTGTCAAAGGAAAACGCCGCGCTTAACGGCATTTCGGATAAAACGGAATATATTAAAGGTAATCTGACCGACAGCGTAAGCGGAAAATATGATATAATATGCGCCAACATAGTAGCCGACGCGATACTTTCACTGCTCGGAACGGTTAAGGATTTTATGCATAAGGACACGGTGTTTATCTGTTCGGGAATAATCGATATCCGCGCCGACGAAGTGCGCGCCGCTCTTTCGGAAAACGGTTTTGAAATAATCGACACGCCGAAAGAAGATAATTGGCACGCGTTTGCGGCAAGGCTCAGCGAGACATAACATATCCGGCACAATACTAACAGCATTAACGATTACATTTATATATGAAGGATTAAAGGTGAAGATATGGTACAGTTTGAAGAACAAAAATTCAGAATTAAGGGATATGCCGAAGAACTTGAGGACCTCGGCAATGCGTTGGGTCTTAAACAGCTTAAAAGCGAGGCCGAGAAATTGGAGGCGCAAACAGCCGAGTCGGGCTTTTGGGACGACATTGAAAATTCACAAAAAGTTTTGCAGAAAATTAAGCAGTGCAAAAGCAAAATTGAGGGATATGAAAAACTGCATTCACTGTATGACGATACGCTCACGCTTATCGAACTTGCGGACGAAGAAGAGGATCTGTCACTCCTTGACGAGGTAACGGCAAGTGTTGATAAGTTCATCGGCGAACTTGAAAATCAGCGTTTGCAGACTCTGCTTAAAGGCGAATATGACTCTAAAAACGCCATTCTGACATTTCATGCAGGTGCAGGCGGAACCGAGGCGCAGGATTGGGCACAGATGCTTATGCGTATGTATACGCGCTGGGGTGAGCGCCACGATTATAAAGTAACCGTGCTTGATTTTCTTGACGGTGAGGAAGCCGGAATAAAGAGCGCAACCATTTTGGTTGAGGGGCAGAATGCCTACGGATATTTAAAATCCGAAATAGGCGTCCACCGCCTTGTCCGTGTTTCGCCGTTTGACTCATCGGGCAGACGCCACACCTCCTTTGCTTCGCTTGAAGTTATGCCTGAAATTGACGACGATATGAACATTGAAATTAAAGAGGATGACATCAAAATGGATGTTTTCCGTTCAAGCGGTGCGGGCGGCCAGCATGTTAATAAAACATCGTCAGCCGTTCGCCTTACACATATACCTACGGGCATCATAGTTTCCTGCCAGAACGAGCGCAGTCAGCACCAAAACCGCGAAATGTGTATGAAAATGCTTAAATCAAAGTTGGTTGAAATAAAAGAGCGTGAACATCTTGATAAAATTGAGGATATTAAAGGTGTTCAAAAGGAAATCGCCTGGGGTTCGCAGATCCGCTCTTATGTATTTATGCCGTACACCCTTGCAAAGGATCACCGCACAGGGTTTGAAAACGGTAATATAAACGCGGTTATGGACGGCGACCTTGACGGGTTTATAAACGCCTACCTTAAAGCTGAATCGCTCGGCAGCCTGGAATCTGTTGACTGAGGAGGAAGGTAATATGACCTCTATTGATTGGCACGGTTTTAAGGCGATAGGATTTGAGTTTGAGGGGAAATGGTCTATCATTGTGTTCCCGAAAACTTCTGAACCGAAGCGTCGTTTTGTACTTAAAACCGAATATTGGGACGCTTTTCCGGAAACGGAAATTGAATTGCTTAACAGAGGATTTCACATTGCCTTTGTATCTAACGACAATCGCTGGGCGTGTGACGCAGATGTTGACCGCAAATACCGCTTTGTGAAATTTATAATCGAGAAATACGGTCTTTCACAAAAATGTGCGCTTGAGGGTATGAGTTGCGGCGGTATGTATGCCGTTAAATTTGCCCACAGATATCCGGGAGTCGTTTCCTGCCTGTATCTTGACGCACCTGTAATTAATTTTATGAGTTGTCCTGCGGGATTCGGTAAGGGCATTCCGCTGCACGAGGATTGGTTTAACGAAATTTCAAAAGCACTGAATTTCAGCACTGTATCCGACCTGCTTAATTACCGCGGTTCGCCTATATATATTATTGATGAGTTTGCAAAGCGGCACATCCCTGCGGTGTTTGTAGCGGGCGACAGCGATAGGTTTGTCCCGTTTAACGAAAACGGCGAACTGCTTGCGGATTTGTATAAAGAAAACGGCACCCCGTGCGAAGTGTATATCAAAAAGGGCGCTGACCATCACCCGCACGGACTTGAGGACCCGACTCCGGTTGTAGATTTTATTTGCCGCTACGCTTAGACAAAGCAATCAGGGTACAATGGTTTTTTCGGTTAATCGGAATACCTTAGCGGCTTTGTTGCCCTCCGCTCACAATACGACAGTATTCCTCGGTCGGGTCGCCGCGCCGCTAAAGCACGCCGCTTGCCGAAAATCTTCGACCTAAAACGAGAAGATTTTTCCGGTTTGGAAGCCGAAGAACGCGGGAATACTTCCGTATTTCAAGTGATGAGACAAACAAAACGGGAAAATACTCCGTTTTAGGAACCGTTGTACCCTGATTGTTTTGTCTAACGAATAAAGGAATATTATGGATTTCAAATACATTTTTTTCGACCTTGACGGCACTCTGACAGAGTCGCACGCGGGTATTATCAATTCAATATGCTATTCGCTCGATAAACTCGGTATAAGCGGGTATGACCGCGCCGACCTTTATAAGTTTATCGGCCCTCCGCTTACCGATTGTTACAAGTCGGTGTTCGGTTTCAGTGAAGAAAAGGCGCTTGAGGCTTTATATCTGTACCGCGAATATTACACCGAAACAGGTATGTTCCAAAACAAAGTATACGATGGTATTCCGCAACTTCTTAATAGTTTAAAAAATATCGGAAAACAGTTGTTCTTGGCTACCTCAAAGCCCGAAGAAATGGCAAAAGAAATACTGGAGCATTTCGGTTTATCAGAGTATTTTAACGGTATTTACGGCAGCACGCTTGACGAAACAAGAACGGATAAAACCTCGGTTATCAGGTACGCCGTACGGGAGTCCGGAATAACGGAATGTGACAAAACAGTTATGGTGGGCGACCGAAAGTTTGATGTTACGGGCGCAGCGAAAAACGGAATAAAGTGCATAGGCGCACTGTACGGTTACGGCACGCGTGAAGAACTCAACGCCGCAGGCGCGTACTGCTTAGCGGAAACCGTAGGCGACCTTCAAAAATTGTTGGGGTAAATGCTATGAAACGGGATAAAACAAATTTAGTTGCATATTTTTCTATTTTCGGTTTTTTATATGCCTATGCAAAAGGCGACCGCGAAAACTGCCGCTTTCACCTTAATCAGGGCTTGGTTTTAGGACTTTTTGAACTTCTGCTTTTATTGGTTGACCTTTTGGGCAGAACGATCAAAGGCGCTGTTTTTTCGGTTGTGTTCAGCATACTGTTTTTGGCGCTGCTTGCATTGCTTGTAACTGGCGTGTGGGTCGGTGCCGCGTCGGCAGTGCGCGGAAAGGAACGCAAAGCGCCGCTGTTGGGCAGGATAAATCTTATTAACAGGAATGAGTTTAACGAATTTAAAATTTCCTCCTGCCATAATCACACCGTGTTTTCAGACGGGCAGAACACACCCGAGCAAATGGTTATATCCGCTGTAAAAAACGGCTTGACCGCTGTCGGGATATCCGACCACATATACACGCCGCACGATGAGCGGTACTGTATGAAAAAAGACGCCGAATTTGATTATATCAGCACGGTTAAGGATTTAAAGCAGCGTTTTGCCGATAAAATAACGGTTGCAATCGGCGCTGAGCTTGACCTTTTTTCGCAAAAGACCGATAAAAACAAATATGATTATATAATCGGTTCGGTTCATTATATTAAAAGGGACGGTAAATACTATCCGATTGACGATTCAAAACAGGATGAACTTTACCTTATTGATGAGGTTTACGGTGGGGATGAAACGGAATTTTGCCGCGATTACTATAATGAAGTTGTGCAAAATGTTGCCGATAACCGACCCGATATAGTGGGTCACTTCGACCTTGTAACAAAATTCGGGCTGATTGACGAAAATTCGGAACAGTACAGGAAAATCGCCCTTGACGCGGTTGATAAAATACTTGAATACGACCCGATTTTTGAAGTAAATACCGGTGCTGTTGCGAAAGAAATTCGCCGGGTGCCGTACCCTGCGCGCTTTATACTTGAGCATCTTAAAGAAAAGGGCGCAAGGGTAACCGTAA
>CAVKHV010000079.1:0-6417 GCA_963656085.1 Agathobacter sp. | reverse complement strand
TCTAATGTCTAAAATGCTTTATTGCCCCTTATTTTGGTAATATTTTTCTCGCCCTGTGTTTTTTAAATTTTCTGCATTTGCCCGCTGCAAAGCCATTTTCACGCCGAAAAAAATATACATTAAAATGTATATTTCGGTGTTATGTAAACCTGCAAAACCCGTGAGTTATCCACATTATCCACACAGTTATCCACATTAACTCAATTTTCCACCCCAAAAGCCCGCTGAAACAAGCGTTTTTACAAATAATTAATGTTGATAACCGAGTGGATAATGTGGAAGAAAATTTTATACATAAATTAAAAAAACGATTTATGTAAATGGAATTTAAAGGTATAAGATTGATAGGGGTTGCTTAGACTGTAGTTACGGTGGGCGGCAGTTTGGATAATAGACAGTGAATTCTTCTTGACGATAGTTTCTTTGCATCAACAGGCGGCTTTGGCTGCTGTCCGCCCCCGAAAAAGTCCGACCGCGGCGGAAAACTTCGTTTTCAGACGGCGCAGAATGCAGCGTGTTAATATGGGCGAGCATACCAGACATTAGACGTTAGATTTTAGATATTAGATGTGGATAGCGGTAGTTTTAATAACAGACAGTGAATGTTTCTTACAAATAGTTTTTTCTCCCCCTCCGGTGCGGCACTGCCGCACCACCTCCCGTTCTAGACGTTAGAAATTAGATGTTAGACAGTAGATGTGGATAGCGGCAGTTTTAATAACAGACATTAAATTTTTTCTTACCGTCGGTTTTTTCTCTCCCTCTGTCAAAACTTCGTTTTGACATCGTCTCGGCTGCCGCCTCGGTCGGTGCTTCTGCTTCGCAGAGGTGTCCACCGGACACCCGCACCCTCGTCAGAGGGCGACAAGAGTCTGTGCGTACCGTCAGCGCTCAAACTACCGTTACCCACGTCTAACGTCTAACGTCTACAGTCTAACGTCTAAAACGGCGACAAGAGTCTGTGCGTACCGTCAGCGCTCAAACTACAGTTACCCTCATCTATCGTCTACAGTCTAACGTCTAGAATGGCAAGGGTAAGTGCTTACCGTCAGCGGTTAAAGCGCCGCAAATCGCAATCTGAAATTCAACACCTGACCCATAATTCTTATTTCATAATTCATAATTCTTAATTCATAATTCTTAATTCATAATTCTTAATTCTTAATTCTTAATTCTTAATTCTTAATTCTTAATTCTTAATTCGCTACACCGCTCTCACTCCAACTTTGCGCGCAAAAACCGAATGGTTGCACAGCAGGGCAGGCAGACCGCCGCAAGCGCCGTTGAAAACTCAAGTTCGCCGCAGGTTATCTCGGTTGCGAAGCCGCTGCCTTTGCGGATTATGTTGCAAACCTTCTCGAAAAGCGCCGCCAGCGTTTCGCCCTTTTCCTTTTTCGGCGCATAAATTCGTATGCTCACGTCCAGCGTGATCCAGTCGTTGCCCACGTTAAGGTACTGCACGTCGTCCTCGGTCTTGGGTTTAATTGAAAAGTGTTTCGGCCCTACGATTATGGCGGGGCGGCGCAGCGGCATATCGTGCCGCACGCCATAAAAAGCCGTTTTAACATCCACGCCCGACAGTTCGCTGCTTCGTTTAAGCATATTTTTAATGATAATGATGTCGTTATACAAATTCGGCACCCCCGTTTAAATATCGCGGCACCAGCACCGCGCGCACATATATCGGCTCTTCGCCTATGGACATACGGTCGGCGCGCTTTACCATATACGCGCGCCCGTTGTCGCTTACAACGGCGGAGTCGATATCAAGACTTATATCCGGGTCGGCAGGACCTATATAAAGCAGGCAGGTGTTGTCGTGCAGCCCCAGGTCATAGTTTTCATAGTCAAGGTACATCTTGTTCTGGTAGCGCAGCGGTTCCAAAAACGCCTTAACGTCGTGGCTCTGCGTCCCCATTTTCACGCAGAGCGGCTTGCCGTACCGCTCAAGCACCGATTCAAAAATCTGCTTTTTGGTCAAAAGTAATACCCCCCGACCGAGCAGGCGACCCCCTCGCCCCGTTTAAACAGGTGGCGAATGCTGCAAAGCGCGTCGTCCAGCAGTTGTTTAGCCGCCTCAAGCGACGCGCCGCTCGGCTTGACCGAAATATCGCCCGCTTTGAATTCCGGCTGCGGGTCAAGCTCGTTTTTAATCCTGAACCGATACGCCGCAAGGCACCCTGCGGCATAGCACAGCGCGGCGTGATTTTTTGCGATATCCGCCCCGTCGCTCAGCCTGCCGCAGATAGACTCTGCCGCGCTTTTACAAAGCAGGGCAGCCTCACCGGCGGCAGCGCCGCCGGTGAGCGCCCCGAAAACCTGCGCCACTTCGTTGGCATTAAGACAGGTATTCATAAGGCGTTACCTCCGATTATTTTATTTTAAGAACCGCGCTGGCGTCGGCAAATATCTTGGCAAAACCGGTTGTGGTCGTGATAGCCGCGCGTTCAAGCTGACGGTCGATAAGCTTGTCGTAATCGACCGAAATGTTCCCTGCTATTACCATTTCAAGGGCACCCGCCGAGTCAAGACCGATAATTTTGTCGTCCGGGCAGGCGGAGGATTTGATAATGCGCGCGCCGAGCGGGTTGCCCGGCTTGCCTGTGCCCGCAAAGTTTACGCCGGTAAGCGGATTTTTGAATTCCTCAAGCTGCATAACTTTAAGCATTGTGGCGGGGGACATAATAAGCACGTTCATTTCGTGCGGGTCGAGTTTGTTGATAAGGTTCAAAAGGTCGGCGTAGGCAACCGTGCCCGAAGCGGCGGTTTCGATAACAGGCGCTGCGTTGCCGTTGCCGTCGCCGTTTATAAGCACGTCGACAGCGTCTTTGAACTGGCAGCGGGCAATGTACGCGCCGATCTGTTTAAGCGTGACCGTGAAAAGGTCGATACGCTGGAATTTAAGCGCCTCGTAAGAAGCTACGAGCATTCTGCCGCGCTTTTTAAGCTGCACCAGATTTTCCTGCGTCTTAATAACGGTCTGCGGTATATATGCGCCCTCGCCCACCTCGGCAAGTTCCTTGTCGTCGCTGCCCGGAACGGAGGCAATGGTGCGGTAGTCCATACTGTTTATAAGGGTTGTGGTGGCTACTATATGCGGCAAAAAGTCGGACTCCTCAATGCCCTGCCTTACCGCTCTTGACACGTATTCGGGGAACAGCGCAGCCGACGCCGAGGTCGAGAAAAATTTGTTTATGCTGTCGGAACCTGTGCCGTTCACCTTTATATCAAAGCGTTTAAGCTGCCTGCCGAACGCGTCCAGCCCGTCAAGCTCGGTGCCCTCGTACCCGGCGCTCGGGTCCTTTTCTTCAAGTATCTCCGAAAAGCTTTTTTTCGGGTTCGAATACATACTTTTTTCAAGCGTTACATTTTCAAATGACATAATTTTAATCTCCTTTTCCTGTAAAGCGTAATCCCGGCGGCGACTTAAAAAATAAATCCGCAAACGCCGTTTGTCGGGTCGAGTTCAAGTATTTTTACATTAACGCCCTTTGCGCTTTTAACGCCGCCGTTTGCGTCGGCTGCAAGGGTGGTAACGCCGAGGGTCGGCGCGGTCGTGCCCGAATACGGCATTCTGACATATCCCGATACCTGAACAACGGCTATATCGCCGCGAACCGAGGTTACAACGCCGCAGAATGCGTCGCCGTCGGCGCATTTTGCAACCGTACCGTTTGCCGATACCTTAACCGCCATACCCGCGGTAAGGCTGCCCGACGCCTTGAATGTAAGATGCTTTTCGTTAAATCCTTTGTAACTTATCATAGTCTTTAATTCCTTCCTTTTTTAAAATGAGAATGCGCTGTTGGGGTTTTTGCCGCCCGCCGCCTTGCGGCGCGGCGACGTCTTAAGCTGCGGCTTTGCGCCCTCGCTTCGGCGTGACGCCGCCTCAAACAGTTTGAAAAGTTCCGCGCCGTCCATTCGGTCGATAACCGCCGACAACAGCGCGCCCGACTCCCCGTCCTGCGCGGTTAAAAATTTGCTCAGCAGATGTTTTTTCTGCTCGGCTAAAAATTCCTTTGCGGCGTCCGCCGCAGCCGCCGCGTTTTCAAACTGCTTCGCAACCTGCCTGCACTGCTCTGCCGTCAGCGTAATGTCGCCGTCGGCAGTCTTTAACGATTTGATGATCTCGTCGGTTTTCATATTACCCTCCGTTTTTTCTTTAAAAGATTTTGTAACCCCGGCTTTCGGCTGCGCCGGGACGGCGACAAACGACCATTCGTAAGCGTCGGTCGGGTCGCAAAGTTCAAAAAAGCAACGCTTTTCGGCGCCGCCCTCGTTGTATATCCGCCCTTTAATGTGACCGCAGCCGCCCGCCGAACCGCAAACCGAGCACACCTGCCGCCTGCAGCTGCACCCAACGCTGACCTCTTTCTTTATGCCGGAATCTATCTCCAGCATAAGTTTTTCATTGGATTTTGAGCGCGGCATATACGCGCGCGCCTTCAGCCGCGCGTAGGGCTGACCGTCCGCCGTCAAAGCGCCGTCAACCGTTTCCACCTCGGTCGCAAAAATGCGCGCGCATTGGTCGGACGAGCGCTGCGAATGGTCGGATATACCCGTCTTGCCGACAAAAAGCCGCGCAAGCGTTTTAAGCGACCCGACCGTGAACCTCTCGTTGTCGCGGTCGATGTCGTTGTCGCATAATACAACCGTGAAACAGTAAAGTTCCTCGGCAGCCATCTTCCGCCGTGTAAAGCGGTTGATGAGTTCAAGTTCCTTTTCGTCCGGGTTCTCCCCGGCGCAAAGTATTCCTTTTTCCGTAAAATCACACCCTTTGTTTTAATTCATAGTTCGTAGTTCATAATTCATAGTTCCCAACTCCTGACTTCTAATTCATAACCGTCTCGTCCGGGTGCGTTCCTTCAAGCGCGTCGGCTTGGGCGTTGTAAAGTCTGGCGCGTGCAAGTTCAACCTCATCCTGCAGCGAAATATCGTTCCAATCCACGCGGAAATCGCAAAAATACCCCTCGCGCAGCAAAAATTCGCGGCAAATTCGGGTTACAGCCGGCGTCAGCACCGTGCGGTAATGTTCCAGCTCGCTTGTCAGGATATCCGCCTGCTGCGAAGACATACGCTCGGTGGTTGACCAGGAAAGCCCAAGCACAAAGGGCGGCAGACCCGTCTTTGCAACTATCTGTTCAAGCAGCTGCTGAACGGGAATTTCGGAATCGAGCGTCGGGCTTTCGGCACCTATCACCTTGACCCCGATATCGCCGACCGCGACAAAATCCCTGACCGCGCCCTTGTCGTTCATTGTGCGCGACCATTCCTCGGCTATCCTCTCGGCGCAGTCCTCGGGCAGGTTATCGCCGTCCTTCGGGCGGTAGGTGACCGCATACCGCAGGTTGCCCGCGCGGTCCCAATTGACCCCCACGCAGTTGAATATTTTAAGCAGAATTTCGCTCACAAACGGCAGCCCGTCCAAAAGCGAGCGCCCGAACGGGTGCTGCGGCGTGGGGTCGAGCGCCGTTACCAGTATGCGCTCGGGGTGCGGCAGCGGAACGCCCGGCTCGACCGTTATCTGCGGGCGGAACGGGTCGTCGCCGACCGAAATATTTATGTTTCTTAAATCCGCGTTGTAAAGCCCCTGCATCTGCCCGCTGCGCCCTATCACCATTTCGGCAACCGCCGTGCCGTAGGTTAAAAGGTCGTCAAGATAAGCGGAAACAAAGCTGTCGATTCCCTTTGATGCAGGTCCTGTCGGTACGTTGGATAAAAAGCCGCCCAGCGCACGCGAAGCCGACGGATCGTCGCACTCTATCCGCACCTTGCCCACAAGGCGTATGATTTTAAGTATCGCCGCGTCAATTATCGGGATAGAACTCCGCATAGCCTCGAACAGCCGCAGGTCGGTGCGCCCGAATGTGCCGGCAGCCGAAAATTCACGTCCGCTGCCCGCCGTCATCAGCGCCGCCTTTCTTCCTTTCTTTTCTTTAAACAGTTTCAAAATATCAAGCCCCTTTTAGATTGTAGATTTTAGATTGTAGACTTTAGATGCAGGGTTCCGGACGTTAATTCTAGATGTTAGATGCTAGACGCTAGACTGTAGATGTGGATAGCATTAGTCTGATAACAGACATTAAATAGTTCATATCGTTAGTTTTTTTCTCCCCCTCCGGGTTTTGCCCGACGGGCAAAACCCACCTCCCGTACTAGACTTTAGAAATTAGATGTTAGACTGTAGATGTGAGTAACGGCAGTTTGAGTATAGACGTTTAACTGTTCTTTCCGTTAGTTTTTCTCCCCCTCCGTCGAGGCTTTGCCTCGACACCTCCCCCGTCAGGGGGCGGCAAGTGGCGGGTACGTGCCGTCAGCGCTCAAACTACCGTTACCCACAATCCCTTGGCCCCCTCTGACGAGCAATGCTGTCAACTTAAGGATTAAAGAGAAGTGCGTTTGTGGTTTGGAGAATTT
>CAVKHV010000078.1:0-6433 GCA_963656085.1 Agathobacter sp. | reverse complement strand
TCTCCCCCTCCGTCGAGGCTTTGCCTCGACACCTCCCCCGTCAGTGGGAGGCAAGAGTTTAAGCGTACCGTCAGCGCTCAAACTACAGTAACCCCCAATTCCTTGGCCCCCTCTGACGAGGGTGCGGGTGTCCGGTGGACACCTCTGCGAAGCAGAAGCACCGACCGAGGCGGCAGCCGAGACGGTGGCAAAAATCTTTGTTTTTTGACTGAGGGAGAAAAAAGTAAAGCCAATCGGCTTTTGCTGTCTGTTATCAAATTACCGTTATTGCATTTAAGATTAATAACAAACGGTAAATTGATATTATCGTCAGTTTTTCTCTCCTTCCGTCACGGCTGAAGCCGTGCCACCTTCCTCGTCAGAGGAAGGCAAGGGACTCTGCGTACCTATAGCAAGCATTGTTCGCCGTCTATTCGCAGGCTGCCGTTATCCTCAAAACTCTTGGCCCCATCTGACGAGGGGGCTGTCAAAAATCTTCGATTTTTGACTGAGGGAGAGAAAAACTACCGATAATAAGGATTCACCGTCAGCCCGAAAACTACCGTCCACCACATCTAATGTCTAATGTCTACAGTCTAGCATCTAGAACGGCACTAAAACCCGATAAGCCATACAGCAGCTGCTTTACAGAAACACCCCCCGAAACTGTACAGTTTCGGGGGGTTAAAACTTATTCTATTGGGAATTTTTCTATAATCTGTGCGTTGTATTGCAGAAGCAGTATGGCGTCTTTTGTATCGACCGCTCCGTCACCGTTCAGGTCGCCGGCTATAATTTGCGAGCCCGTCAGCAATTCCACCTCGGCATTGTGCCGAAGAATGGCAATTGCGTCTTTTATGGTAACTTGACCGTCACCGTCTACATCACCGTACAATTCTTTAATAATTTCTACATTTTCCTCGTTTTTTTCAATTTCAAAAACTGTCTCTACTCCATCTTTATAATAGGAAAATGTACCGACAGGAGAAACACTGACTTCTGCGGTATCCTTTTGCGCATTTGGCTTAATCCGGAAAGTCAATGTAACCAAAGCACCATCACCGAGAATATTCTCGTTTGATAAATAACGGAAATTTAATTTATTGGTGCAACCGGCTTTATCAGAAATGGTACAAACGGCGTTGCCAATGCCGAGATTGTATGAAACAAGTTCAAGTGTTGAATCATCATATTCTAAATCAAAACTCATTTTCGCAAATCCCGGATTATTTTGGATTGAAATATCAACAGCAACTGTATCTCCGATTTTCCTTCCGGTTTTACTGATAGTCAGCCCTGCGGTTTTCTCCTCGGTATAATCTGTGTAACTGTCCACATACTGATATCCGCAAATTGAACATTTGTGTGTGGTATAGCCCTTGGATGTAGGTGTTGCAGGAGTTACAGTATCAACATAAATATGTTTGCAATCAGGCTTATTTTGATAAACATTCACAGTGAACTGCGTTGTGAAATCGCCATACTTCACAGTTACTGTTTGAGTGCCTGCCTTTAATGCGTTATAGCCGCTGACGGTGTAATCGGTGATAACCGAAGTTGAACCGTCGGTGTATGTTCCCTCAATAACAAGCCCGCTTAAATCAAGCTTTTCGCGAAGCTGATATTCGGTTTTTAAGGGTAATGTTTTAACGGAAATTCCCGTCAGTTTCGGGCGCGTGTCAACGACCTTCACCTTTATGGTCTTGCTGAATTTTGTGCCGTTGAGGTGTTTCCATGTTACCGTGACGGTCTTTTCGCCCTCGGTTTCGGAGTCGAAGCCCGATATGGTGTATCCGTCGACATCTCTCTTTGAGCCGTCGCGGTAGAGCAGTTCGACCGACATCCCGTCGGGGTCAAATTTCTCCCCTAGTACATATGTTGTCTTTTTCGGCTGCGTCTTTATGTTTATCTCTTTCGGATACCTGATATGCACATTGAATTCACATGAAATGCCGCTGCCCGTTGTTGCGGTCATAACCGTGTCACCTTCCCAAACAGCGGTTAATGTGTGACCGTTTATCCGCACATTGTTGTTGCTGCCCGATATTGTAACGATATCGGTCGTGTCCTCAGGCAAATATTCAAACTTCAAGTTTCGCTTTTCACCGACATCCATAATCACGGTTTCGGCGCCGTCTGCCAAAGCCAAGCCTTCACACGGTTTGTTTATATCGCTGAAGGAAAATCCGCCTTCTTTGGCGAAGGTTTCGGCATATTTGCCTGCCGAGCCGCAGATCGTTGTCCTTGCAGGATATGAAAACGCCGTGCTGTTGATTGAAGTGACGGAATCGGGCACAGTAACTTTCGTTAACGCAGTGTCATTTCTGAAAGCATTTGCTCCGACAGTCGTCAAACCCTTGGGTAGAACGACCGATTTTAAGGACGGACAATCCATAAATGTTTCGTCGAGGATTTTGGTAATACTGTAGTCGCTGATGTTCAATTCAGCCAATTCCGAACAACCTCGGAATGCTCCGCCGCCCATTGACTTAACCGACTGCGGTATTTCGATTTTCTTCAAAGCAATACAACCGCTGAATGCAGAGTCGCCGATCTCCTCTAAGTTTTCCGGCAATTTTATCTCCGTCAATGATTGACAGTCTGTGAAAGCGCAGGGTTCTATCACCTTAACACCTGACGGGATGGATATACTTTTAAGCGATTTACAGCCGTAGAATACTCTTTCCTGAATTCTGTCAATAGTGTTGGGCAAGGTTACCTTTTCAAGCGATTCGCAACCCGAGAACATATACTCCTCCAGCTGATTTACACTATTCGGTAAAGCAATTTCTTTCAGAGATTTGCAATTTGCGAAAGTTCTATTTCCTATTTCCGTAACACTGTCAGGAATGTTTATATCCGTCAACGCCGTGCAATTGCTGAATGCACTCCATTCTATTATTGTAATCGTATTCGGTATGTTTACGGTTTTCAGCATTGAGCAATCTATGAATGCACGATACCCGATTTCCGTAACCGTGTCGGGGATATCTATGCTTTCCAATCCTGTGCAGCCTGCAAAAAGGTTGCCCACCACTTTTGTTGTTCCCTTTTCAAATGTTACCGTTTTCAGCTTTTCACAATATGCAAACGGGCCTTGATATATACCCCAATCGTTCAATCTTGCTTCAACCAAGCTTTTGGGAATTTCAACACTCTCTATTGCTGTGTTTTTAAATGCACAATAGCCCAAATGATTCAAAGATTTGGGCAGCTTTACATTAACCAAAGCGCGGCAATTATCAAAAGCACCCCACTCTATTGTTGTAACCGTATCGGGTATATTTACTGTTTTCAGCATTGAGCAATCTATGAATGCACGATACCCGATTTCCGTAACCGTATCGGGGATATCCACATAGGACAGTTTTTTGTTTTCAAATGCTCTTTCGCCGATCTTCACAACTTTATGACCGTCGATTTCATTCGGGATATAAACCGAATAGGAATTGCCGTTATATTTTGTTATTGTTGCATTACCGTCGTCATCAAGCGTGTAATCATACAAATTGAAGGGCTCGCCGTCGTCGCCGAGACCGTAAGCGCCGTTCGCGGAAAGCCAGCCGCAGCCGCCGTATCTTGATCTTCCGCGTGTGAAGTATCCTGTTGTCCAGTCCACACCTCTTGAGCAGGAGGCGACCTCCTTCCCATCTTCATAATGGTGAACTATTCTGACGGGGCTGTTGCTTTCTTTGAAAATATCGGCACTGTAACTTGCCGAGGTTGACCACCCCATAAATGATACGCTTGCGGTCGCACCGTATCTTGCATATAAATATGCGGCAAAATGGACACACTGCTTCGGAAGCTTGTCATCGTGATAGCCCGTTGCCTTAAGCTTTGCTTCCGCGCCTGCTTCGGCATATACATATGCGCTGACAACGGGCAGCTTTGTGACGCCCAATTGCACGCGCAATCCGGCATAGGCTGACGCTTCCGCATTGCAATAATACTCGCTTTGCCTGAAGGATTGTATCGCCCTTATTCTGTCGCCCTTTCGGCATTCAACGCCTGCAACCAAATATCCTTTGACAGTGCCTGTTGCCGCGCCCGAGAAATCCAATTGCGCCGTCACATCAAAGCTGCCGATTCCGCCTATATTACAGGTAAACAGCGTCAGTGATTTCAAACCGAACGCACTTTGAGCCGAAACCGAGATACCGTAACTTATCGTTGTTTGCGCGCTGAGTGTCACAAAAGCATAATTGTCTGAAACGGAATAATCCACCTTGATATCGCTCATATTCACGCTTATTTTTCCGAGCCCGCCTGCGAGTTTTTTCGAAAGATTCACCTGTTTTTTGATGTTTTTTGTGCCGGCTGCCCTGCGCATTCCGTTGCGGGTCGCGGTTGTTATTTCTTCAACTTCGAGTTCGACATCATCGGCGGCTGTGAATTCCATATCCGATGAATCGACCGTGCCGCCCGAATCGACCTTTTTAAAGCCTGTTACATCGGCTTTCCCGTTTGTTTGGATAACCGTTATACCGTCGGCAACTTGCACGCTTTCCGCAGTGTACACAACGGGAATATCATTGATGAAAACAGCAAATCTCTGATTTGCGGAGACGGAAACCGAGGTGTCTTTGATTTTTAAAACACCGTTTTCACACTCCTCAACCTCGGCATCGGAGGGGAACACCGCCACATCATCGTCAAATTCATATGTATTTTTGTCGGCTTTCGCACCCGCACTTTTCAAAACCGCAGATGCGTCATCAAGCATAGCTTTGATTTCGTCCTTTACGATCTCCCTTTGGGGCAGGAATTTGCCGTCAATCAATTTCATCCAGCCGCGTTCCAAAGCAACGGCAGCCGACGAAGGCGAAGAACACTCGGCATAATCCGAAAATGAATAATTTTCATTTTGATTTGCCTGATACCCTAAGCAGTGATTGAGTGTGGAAACTGCGAAATCCCTTGTAACCTTTGAATCAGGATAGATCTTTTCGCCTGCTTCGACATTTATCACACCGAACTCGACATTTAGTATCACATCGCGATAATATTTATGTGTGCTGTCAATATCGCTGAAATAGTTGTCGGGTTCAGAACCTTCGTCGATCGTCATATCAAATATAATCGACAGATCGTGCAGCCACTCCGCACGGGTGATTGAATTGTCAGAACCGTACACTAAATTTGATGATGTTTCGGCTGATGCCGAAAATAGTGTTAATGGAATTACTGTAAGTGCTATAAGCAAGGCCAGTATCATCGATATAATTCTTTTCATTTAAATTTCTCCCCTTATTTATTGAATTTATAACTAATCTTTTGGCTCTTTGACCCCTCCTCCACAATCTGCAACATAATCGGCATTATGTTGTATTTGTAATTGCCATAACGGCGGTTGCATACTATATAGTTAAAAAACGGGTGCAGTAAATTAAGCCTTTTTAATGTTTTTCAAAAAACGATTACAAAAAGGCTTAGTTGTTATGCTTATATTTAACAATTAGAGACTTAGTTTGACATATTTATGTAAAAAGCATTGACATTTTTATGTTTTGTAGTATACTTTTAGGTGACAAGTAATTTTGTGGGCACAGCTCATAAAATTAAAATACAACATAATGCCGATTATGTAGTTTACCGCCTTCGGGCGGTATTTTTGTGCCTATTTTTTATAAAATCAAATGCATATTTTCCATTTTTCTACGGTGTTCGGTGCCGGTGGAAATGATATAAATTCTTGTAGTGTTTATACTGCTGTGTCCGAGAATATCCGCAAGTTTGGCAATATCCTTTTCAATCCCGTAAAACACCCGTGCAAACAGGTGGCGCAGGTTATGCGGAAACACTTTTTGTTGGTTTACATTTGCCTCTTTGCACAAGGTTTTCATTTCTCGCCAGATATTAGTGCGGCTTATTGGTTTACCCGTTCTTGTTACAAAAATCATACCGCTTTTTATTCCTTGCTCCGCCGCATAGCGGAGCAATTTTTGTTTTAGTTCTTTTACAATAAAAACCGACCGTGTTTTCGCTTTGCAGTTCACAACCGCCTCGCCGTTCTTTACTGCCTCAACCGTTATATATTGCAGCTCACTGACTCTAATACCTGTTCCGCATATTGTTTGCAAAATAAGGTTAAGTCTTTTGTTGCGTTTGTGTTGCGCCGTTCTGCAAAGCCGAGTATATTCCGCTTTTGTCAATTCCTTTTCTTCGGGGCAAAAGACTTGCTGTTGAAGTTTCAGCGACTTCACCCTTAAATCGTGCCAACCCAAAAAAGAAAATAAACCGTTAATACTTGCAAGCATTGAATTAACACTCCGCACGGCGTAATTTTCCTGCAAGTGTTTTTTGTATGCAATCACAGTTTCTTTTGTAATGTCATTGTTTTGTGCGTACTTTGCAAACGCCTTAACATCACGGATATATTTTTCAATCGTTATTTCGCTCCTTTCCTCTAAAATCAGATGTTCCTTAAATTCGGCAATCGTCTTTGCCGTAA
>CAVKHV010000077.1:0-6444 GCA_963656085.1 Agathobacter sp. | reverse complement strand
ATCTTTATTCTATACCTTTTCGGAGGTTTACACAAGATATTAAGAAGTCTCATAATTGTACCTGCAAACCGATAGAACGCTTAGAATAAAGCCGTTTTACAGTTTGCTATCATTTTGCTATCAAATCGGGAATTTAAGAGCATAAAACCCAGTGTTTATGCGAGTTTGCACTGCTCTTGATATTATTCCCACTCAACCGTTCCGGGGGGTTTTGAGGTTATATCGTAAACTACACGGTTGACGTGGTCGACCTCGTTGGTGATGCGGTTTGAAACCTTTGCCAACAGGTCGTACGGTATTTGTGCCCAATCTGCAGTCATAAAATTATCGGTTGTAACTGCGCGAAGTGCAATAAGGTGATCGTATGTGCGGTGATCGCCCATTACACCGACGGTTTTGACATCGGGCAAAACCGCAAAAAACTGGCTTAAGTTTTTTTCATATCCCGTTGCTGCCATTTCTTCGCGGAAAATAGCGTCGGCTTCCTGCAATATTTTAACCTTTTCGGCAGTTATCTCGCCGATTATACGAACGCCGAGCCCGGGGCCGGGGAAGGGCTGCCGCCATACAAGTTCGTGCGGTATGCCTAATTTTTCGCCAACGGCGCGAACCTCATCTTTAAACAGTTCCGAAAGCGGCTCGATAATGCCGGCAAACTTTACATCGTCGGGCATTTTAACCTTGTTATGATGCGTTTTGATTACGGCAGCGTCGCCTTTTCCTGATTCAATGCAGTCGGGGTAGATAGTACCCTGTGCGAAGAAACCGTCATCATTTTCTTTTCTGATTTCATCCCAAAAAACATTAAAAAATTCAGTCCCGATAATTTTACGTTTTTCTTCAGGGTCGGTAACGCCTTTTAATTTGGCAAGAAAGTGCTCTTGGCAATTTACGCGCACAAAGTTCATATCAAAAAGGGTGGTGAAGGTGTTTTCAACGAAATCACCCTCATCTTTACGCATAAGCCCCTGGTCAACAAAAACGCAGGTCAACTGTCTGCCTACGGCGCGTGATAAAAGCCCTGCGGCGACCGATGAATCAACACCGCCCGAAAGCCCTAAAATTACCTTTTTGTCGCCTATCTGTTCCCTTAACTGCGTAACTGTTTTGTCGATAAAATCGTCCATTACCCAGTCGCCTGAACATCCGCATATTTCGTAAAGGAAATTGTGCAGCATTTCTTTGCCGTATTGAGAGTGCGTAACTTCGGGGTGAAATTGTACGGCGTAGATGCTTTTTTCACTGTTTTCCATTGCGGCGCATGGGCAATCGTTCGTTTCGGCGGTTATTCTGAAACCTGACGGAGGCGTTGGAATGTAATCGGTGTGGCTCATCCAAACGGTGTTAGTTGAAGGAATGGACTTAAAAAGCGGGCTTTCCTTTGCTTTAATTTCAATTTTTCCGTATTCCGAAACCGGCGCTGTTGATACCTCGCCGTTGCACATCCAGGCGATAAGTTGGCAACCGTAGCATATGCCGAGTACGGGAATGCCCAAGTCAAGAATATCCTTTGTGTAGTGCGGCGACGCCGGGTCGTATACGCTGTTGGGTCCGCCCGTAAATATAATTCCTTTGTATCCGTTGCGCTTAATGATTTCAAGCGGCGTTGTGTACGGGAGTATTTCGGCATAAACATTATTATCCCTGACGCGGCGGGCAATGAGTTGATTGTACTGACCGCCAAAATCCAAAACCAATATTTTTTCCATTACAAACCTCCGTTAGAATTAAAAACCGCCTTAAATTTACTCGAACACATCAGGCGGCAGTTCAATGTAGGGCAGGGAGGGGGTGAACTGACTGCTTGATGAAGAAGACGAACTGCCGGACTGAGATGAGGAATTGGAATTGTCCGGCGCCTTGCTGCTGTTTGTCCCGGAACTTGCAACGGTGTTGTTATTGGTATTGGTATTGTTGTTGCTGTTGCTGTTCTTGGCTTTGTTCGGCACTTCGGTTGCGGATTTTTCAGGTGTTTGATTCTCTGTGCCGGTTTCGCTCTGTGTGCTGCTTTCGGCAGATGTGTTATTGTTTGAAACTGCGCTTGAAGAAGCGGAGGATGTTTTTGACTTGTTGTCTTTCTGTTTCTTGCTCTTTTTGCAGGCTGAAAATGATAATGCTATAACGATTACGGATATGATTGCCAGGACCTTTAACAATTTGTTTTGCATAGCGTGCACTCCCTTTCAAATTACTTTAAACTTACTTAAGTATAAAGCAATTATTTTTATTAGTCAACTTATATTTAAACTTCATCAAAAAATTGTCTGACGATACATAAATAAAATATGAAATTATTCATGCATGCATAAAGCAATTTTTCTTTGACCTCACTGTAATATTTGCGGATTTTACTCTTGACAAATATACTGCGGGGGGGGGGTAAACTATATGTGTAAGTTGTGAGAGTTTTCCTGACAAATTTCACATAAAGGCTGCGTTTTGCACAAACACGTTTACGGCTGAAAGACACAATGCACAATTGTGCGGTGACTGGCAGGCGGTGAATTGTATATTTGTTCGAAATGCCGCAAATCCTGAATGAAAGAGAGAGAAAACTATGAGAAACAGTATTAAAAAGTTATTGTCAATTCTTTTGACAATAGCGGTTATGGCGAGCTTGCTTGCAGCGCCGGCTACATCGGCAAGTGCAGTTATGACCACAGGATCCGATTGGGTTACAAAACTTGATAACCCTGATGTCAACGGAGACGGAATTATTAAAATTCTTGCCTTAAGCCACAGTTACGGCAAGGATGCCCGCGAGTTTATCACTATGGCGTATGACCAAATCGGGGATAAGGATACCCCGTTTATGTTTGCGTCAACTTATAAGGGCAACTGTAGTGAACAACAATATATAGATATTATAACAAACAACACTAAAGAGACTGATTTTAATGTAAGATACAGTGCGAATTATCCGGAATCTGAAAAGATTTCATATCCCGAAGGTGTAGAAAACAATGATAATATACTTAATTATATTCAGGCTACCGACGATTGGGATATAATCGTATTAAATGCGACCGCGAGCGGAATCCCGGACTATGTAAACCTTAAAAAATATCACGATGTAGTTGAAAGCAATTTAGCCCCCAACAGCCAAAAACATATATATGCGTGGTATATGTCTTGGGCTCACGCTACCGATTGTACATATCCTACCGATCTTATGGGAAAATACAACAACGAGCCTATAAAAATGTATAATGCTATAGTCAACGCTGTGGATACCCATATCGTCGGTTCGGGATTGTTTGATTTAATTATCCCGACCGGTACGGCGGTTCAAAACTTCAGAACCACGAATATATATAATCAGACCAATGAAGAATACAAAGGCGTGAACATCGAACTGCAGCGTGTAGACCTTTTCCATATGGATTACTCTTGCGGTAGATGGGCAACATCGCTTTCTTGGCTTGCTGCTTTGGGCTTTGATATAAGCGGTGCAGTGTTTGACGAATCAGGTTCACCAAAGTCACCCGATGGTGTGGAAATCAAAATAAATGAGGCGCAAAACTACTGCGCAATTGAAGCGGTTCAGAATGCTATTAAAACACCTAAAAGCGTTACAACTTCCGCTTGGGCTGGCAGACCTTATGAAAGGTCATGTACAAACGGCGGTGCGCATAAATACGGTTCGGCAACCACCGTTGCAAAAACCTGCACAACCAACGGTTATACAATGAAGACCTGTTCGGTTTGCGACTATACATATAAATATGACATCGTTCTTGCTTCGCATGATTATGTTACAAAAGTTGTTGAACCTACCTGTACAGCCGGCGGATATACTTCCGAAGTCTGTACAACCTGTAAAGCCGAAACGAAAACAGACAGAAAACCTGCTACAGGTCACAAATATGTAGATACAACCGTTGCAAAAACCTGTACGGCGGACGGTTCGGTAACACATAAATGCTCAATTTGCGGATTTTCATATACCGATGCTATTCCTGCGTCACACGAAGTTACAACCTGGAAAACAACGGTAGAACCAACCTATGCCGCTGAAGGCGAACGCCGGGGCGTTTGTACGGTTTGCGGAAATACCGTGATCGAAAAAATTGATAAACTCAATAACAATATAGTTTACGATTGGGATTACGGCAACGAAGAAGATTATACCGATACCGAAAGTAAAACAACCAAGTATGTGAGCAATTCTTCACTTATGAAATTGTTTGAATACGGAAGGCAGGACGGTACAGAGCGTGCCGCCTACCGTATACATGCGGCAGTTGATGCATATTCGTATAATATAGAAAATATTCGGAATATACCGTTTGCGGATCGCGGCTCTTTAAGGGCGATGATTATAAACACTCCGGATGCATATTATGCTAAAGAATATGTTATGCGCGGTGCAGTTGGCAAACCTCTTATTTTTTACAACGAGGGAAAAGCAGCGGAAATGCCCGGCGTTGTATTTGCAGAGGACGAAAACGGCTTTTACTCATTCCAGGTAAATATAGAAAAAAACGGGTCACTTTGGTATGCAATATTGTATTTGCCATACAGTGGGGCGAATTCTGTGGAAGGCAACAATATCAAACGCCTTGTAAATGTGACTATGCCCTATAACATAGTTGAAGTTGGCGGAAAAACAACTACGGCTACTAACCAGATTAATGTTCTTGACAGCCGCGGATTAACCGAAGGTATTTCAATAACCGAGGATCAAGCCAACTACCCGTATCTGGATGCCGAGTATCATATTTCATATGATGCCGCTACCGGCAAATCCACTATGTATGCCAACATAATTTATGATCGTGACGGCGTGAAGTGGACTGCCAAAGGTGTAGAGATCGAGTATTCTTTGGATACATTATTAAGCAAGTATTCCTCTTTCTTATCCGGTTATACCCATAATGATTATCGCTCGGCATTCGGTGTTGCCAACTATGCTTTCTACAGCGCCGCTAATACTATTTTTGTTACCGAAGAACATGGCTATAACACATCGGATGTAATCAGCATAAAAGCAACATATGCCGAAGCAAAAGAATGCGAGCATAAAAACACCAAAACTGTTGCGGGCGTGGCCGCAACCTGTACTACGGCAGGCAAATCCGACGAGGTGATTTGCGAAGATTGCGGCGCTCATATTTCGGGCGGTGAAGT
The DNA here is from genome assembly GCA_963656085.1 of Agathobacter sp. Classification (GTDB taxonomy): domain Bacteria; phylum Bacillota; class Clostridia; order Oscillospirales; family Acutalibacteraceae; genus CAVALG01. The sequence goes on along the minus strand of CAVKHV010000077.1, from coordinate 1,314 downwards.
TATAGGCGCGCTCGGTCACGATTATATAACTACAACTACCGACGAGGGGACAATAATAACTACCTGTTCGCGTTGCGATTACAGAAATGAAGTGGAAATTCCCGATTCCGGTGTACAAACCGTTGATGTGATTCTGTTCAGCGGTCAGTCAAATATGGACGGGTTTAACGCAAGCGCTTCGGATGCGCCGGTAGATATCAAGTCCGGAACGGCATATCAGTACAATCCAAAAGCAGGCACAATAACAAATCTTAATGAAGGACCGTTGTATTATAAGGAATTGACAAATCCGAATATAACAAGACCGAATACGGTCGGTCCGGTTCTTACGTGGTGCAAAACTTATTATGAAAAAACAGGCAGACCCGTAGTGGCTGTAAACGGTGCTTACGGCGGAACGCCATTGTGGAAGTTCCTGCCCGGCAGCGGCACAGATATATACAGTACCCTTAAGTCAAATCTTAATGCGGCTGTTGACGCAGTTAATGCCGACGGTTCAAAACGTCTCGGCAACGTTTATCTCGCGTGGTGCCAGGGTGAGAGTGATATCGACGATACGGGCAAATATGTTTCGCGGTTTGATACCCTGTTTAATGCTTTGAAAACCGATTGCGGTGTTTCAAAGGCGTTTGTTATGAACATCGGTTATCCCTGCAAAACCAATGCAATCAACACCAACCGATACGGCGGATACGGCAATATGCAAAAGGTTCAGCGTGAAATGTGCGCCGCAAATGAAAATTATGTAATGGTGTGCGACCTCTTAAAGTACTTTGTTGATTACGAGTATAGGGATAACTTGGGTATTCACTTTAAGCAGTATATATATAACCTCGCCGGTGAAGAATGCGGAACCAAAATGGCTGAGTATTTAGAAACGGGCGCAAAACCGCAGCTATCAACGTATAACCCCTGCCTGCATACCGACAGGACCTTGATTGAAACCAAGGTTTATGACGGTGATACGGTAAAACTCGGATATAAGAAGTATAAATGCGCGAATCCCGACTGTATTCTTAATACGCTTGTCGTAAAAGAAGCAGAAAAAGGAATATTCTATGAAGATTTGGTGTATTCATTTGACGGATGCCAGCACACGTTCAACACTGTGTTGACTGATGCTACCTGTACCGAATCGCCCTATAGAATCGCAACCTGTACCAAGTGCGGTATGGTTGAAAAAACACTGTTGGGCGATCCGCTCGGTCATAATTACACAGAAACCCGCACCGAAGCAACCTGCACAGTTGACGGTAAGGTAGTAACGACCTGCTCACGCTGCGATTATAAAGCGGAAACCGTAATTCCGGCAAC